>JAOABV010000001.1 GCA_026418155.1 candidate division WOR-3 bacterium
CATACCATCATTTGCTTAATCTTTAATATATCAACTTGAAAATCAAAAAGATAAATCAAAATTCCGTTGCAGATTTTGTTAAACTCTATGTATAACTTTTACAAGAGTTCTAATCGAACTTCAAAATAGGCAGGAGAAACGCTGAATTTAAGTTTTGGCTAATAGCACTTTTCGTTTTTGAAATTATTCGGCCGGATTGGGCTCGGATTAACAAATACCTGACATATCATTCTGAACAAAATGTAATGTCTTAAACCGTATCTATACCTCAGTTTTTGAGATGCTTTGCTCAACCTGACAACAAAATCAAAAGTGAAAAGAAAAATATCGAAATGGATTCTACTTTTTAATTTTGAACTTTAGTTTTGAGTCTTGCGATTTATGTTTTGAGTTAAAGGCAGTGGTTGGCACTTGGATAAATTTAATCTTAGAGTATCAGTGAAAAGATTAACTCCGACATTCAATAACAGATAGTTTAAACGATAGATTTTGACTTTTAATTTAATCTAATTATAATGTTTATATGCCAAAACTGATTGCCGTAGTTGATGACGAAGAAGATATTGTCGATTTAATCACTCACCATTTGGAAAAAGAGAAATTTAAGGTTGAGCCTTTTTATGATGGTGAGGCATTATTAGAATATGTTAAAAAGACTAAACCCAATTTAATTATCTTGGATTTAATGTTGCCTGGAATTGATGGGTTAGAAGTTTGTAAATTCTTAAAGAAAGAAGAGTCAACCAGTTCAATTCCAATAATTATGCTTACCGCAAAAAGCACTGAGGCCGACAAAGTGCTTGGTTTGGAGTTAGGGGCTGATGATTACATTACTAAACCATTTAGTCTTAGGGAATTGGTCGCACGAGTTAAATCCGTTTTACGCCGATTTGAGTCTAAACAACTCCAAGCGAAAATTGTTGAAATCGATGATCTAATGATTGATTTATCAAAATATCTGGTGACAATTAATAAAAAGAAGATTAATTTGACTACCACTGAGTTTAAACTATTGTCCGCTTTAATTTCTCGACCGGGTTGGGTATTTAGTCGCCAGCAATTATTAGATGAAATTTGGGAATACGACCGCGTTGTGCTTGACCGCACAATCGATGTCCATATTCGTAACTTACGAAAAAAACTGGGCAAATACGGTAAATATATCAAATCAATGCGCGGTGTAGGTTATAAATTTGAAAAGGAGTAATCCATTTTGAGACTTAATCTATTCTTACGCCAATTTCTAACTTATGCGTTAATTATTATTCTGACCACCTCAATTATCATTTTAATTACATCTTACGAGTATAAAAAAAACTATCTAAAAAGTTTGGAAATAGATTTACAAAAACAGGCAGAGATTATCCGTGCTGAGATTAAAGACGATTTGATTAATAAAAAATACAAAAAGATTGATTCCTTTATCAATAATCTCGCACCTCAAATTAAAACCCGAATTACGATTATCCGAAATGATGGCGTCGTCATTGCCGAATCAGATTATTCGGCTGATAAGATGGAAGACCACTCCACCCGCTCGGAATTTATCCAAGCCATTCAAACCGGATTGGGCAAAAAAATTCGCTTTAGCAAAACTATGCAACAAAATATGCTCTATGTCGCAGTTCCCATAACTGATAATAATAAAGTGCTCGCAGTAGTTAGAACCAGTGCCTATCTCAGCCCAATACAGAAAGATTTATCGGCTGTTAATAGGAAAATTATTTATTTTGCAGCCATATTAACAATTTTAGCATTAATTTTAGCATTTATCTTCTCAAAGAATGTAATTCAGCCAATTCGTCTTTTAACTAAAACTGCAGAGCGTATTAAAAACGGCGAATTTCAAACACATATCATAAGTAATCGACAAGATGAAATTGGTGATTTAACAAAGGCAATTAATAAAATGGCCGATTCACTCAATACCTTATTTAACACATTACATTCCGAGCGCGAAGAGATTAAATCGGTCTTAAGCGCAATGACCGAAGGACTGTTAGTGTTAAACGATAAAGACCAAATTATTGCAACCAACGAAAGTTTCAAAACCATTGCTAATGTGAATAATGTCATTGGCCAATACTATTGGCAAATAATTAAGCACAACCTATTCAATCAGTTAGTTGCAGAACTGAGAGATAAAAAAATCTTGCGTAATCAAGAAATCGAACTTAACAACAACATCTATGCGGTAAGTGGTAAATTAATTGAAGGGCAAAACGGCCGAAATAAAGCCATTTTCGTCTTTTATGACATCACCGAAGTCAAAAAACTTGAGAAAATTAAAGCCGATTTTATTGCCAATGTTTCCCATGAATTAAAAACCCCACTTACCAGTATTAAAGGTTTTGCTGATACTCTAACTGACGAAGTTAGCAAAAAACATCAAAAATTTGTTAGGACCATTAGTCGTAATGCTGACCGTCTCATCAACATCGTGCAAGACTTATTGGTAATTTCAGATTTAGAAAACCGAGAACAGAAACTCGAGGTCGAAAAAATTAATTTTCCCGAAATGCTGAGTAATCTTAAGAAAATGTTTAGCGCTAACCTTAAAAGCAAAAAATTAAAACTTAATCTCAAAATTGAGTCCGACGCTCAAGAATGGTTCGCAGATTATTTTTTAATTGAGCAGATGTTTACCAATTTAATTGATAATGCCATTAAATATAATCGAGAAAAGGGAGAAATTTATATTATTATTCAAAAGGTGGACGACAATCTAAAAATTATAGTTGAAGATACTGGTATTGGCATTAGCCGAGAACATTGGGATAGAATCTTTGAAAGATTTTATGTGGTTGATAAATCTCGTTCGCGTAAACTGGGCGGAACTGGACTGGGACTTGCAATTGTCAAACACATTGTCTTAAGTCACAATGGCGAGATTAAAGTCGAAAGCGAAGTTGGTAAAGGAACAAGATTTATTGTTACACTTCCGCAATATAGTAGCGCGTAACCCATAATGGCGAAATCAAAGTCGAAAGCGAAGTTGGCAAAGGAACAAGATTTATTATTACACTTCCGCAATATAGTTGCGTGTAAAGATTTACGAGCATATAACCGTGAATGTGAATAAGAAAAAGGTCTTATTCATCTGTACCCATAATTCTGCACGGTCGCAAATGGCTGAAGGATTACTAAATCATTTATATGGCGATAGATACGAAGCATATAGCGCCGGCACTCAACCAACCATGGTAAATCCTTATGCAATTAAAGTGATGCGGGAGATTGGCATTGATATTTCACACCATCGGTCAAAAAGTGTGCAGGAGTTTCTAAATCAAGAAATAAATTATGTAATAACTGTTTGCGACAGCGCTAAAGAAACCTGTCCATTCTTTCCGGGTGGTAAAAAACGACTACACCAAAGTTTTCAAGACCCTTCAGACTTTACTGGCAATGAAGAAGAAACCCTAAATATCTTTAGGAAAGTAAGAGATGAGATAAAAATGTGGATTGAGGAGACCTTTGCTAAAATAATCAAAGAAAATACAGAAAATTCCGAAAACCCCGCTTGACTTCTTAGGTTATCTATTAGGCAATTTAATCGGCAGGCTATTAGGTAATTCAAAGGTTAACACAAAAGGTATTCTAAGGGGTATACCCCCGGGCAAGCCCCTAAACAAGCCGATGGGCTATCGACTGGCTGACCCCTCGGTCTGCCCAAAGGATTGCACAAGGAACAACCCAAGTGTTTGTCCAAAGGATTGCCGATTAAACAAGTCAGGGCAATTGGTTTTAGGATTAACAATATTAAAATTTAATTCCTGTTGCTGACGCTACATCTTGCGTCAATCCAGTCAAAACCAACTATATCTACCTTAACCAAATCTTAACAATCCGTTTATATTCTCTTAACTGGAGGCTGGTATATTTTAGGCGTATGAATGATAATTTTATTTTGGCGTTTGCCACCAGTAAATTTCTTGAGCCACTTCGTATTGTAAAAAGTGTTAATCTCCGCGCTGATTTACCACATCTCCTAAAAATTCACCACATAGTGCCCTCCTTGTGGTTTTTAAATCAGCGCGGGGTTAACACAAAATATGTAAAGAAAGGAGGCAAAGTCCGACAAAAACTAATAAAAGATGCCTTGGCAATAAAACCGCCATGCATCTTTAAGGTCATCACAAAATTTATGTATCAATTATTATTAAATATATATAAAAAATTAAAGGAAGGAGATAATAATGTTTAACATTGGCACAATGTTTTTGACAGTTTCAGCACTATCGTTCTCTCCTGCTAATATTACAACCGCTCAAGCGAATAAAATTTCCGAATTACGACTATATGCAGATAATGGACAAGAACTCCTTTCGGCTGAAGGGATGATGCCTGAAATCGTTGTTACTGCTGAGTATCCGCAAACGTCCTCTACAACTAATCAACCCAACAAATTTCAACAGATTAACGATTACTTCACATTTATTGTTAATGTGCTAATTGTCCTATTCTTTATGGGAATGGGAATTACAACATTATTATCAAAATGGAAAAGACGCAAAGGTCATAAGAAAGAAAAAGGTCCATTTTCCCTTCCGCCTTTTTCTAATAAAAATATCGATTTAGGCAAGGATTATGCCTGCTAATCGAAAAGATGAAAATATGAATAATAATCAACCATATTTTCATCCAAAGCCAGAAAACTATCCCCTCGATAAAGAAATTAAATTTAATCTTAATAATACCATAAAATTATTTATCGGTGATAAGTTCTGGCTTGAAAAATATATCTTAAAAAACTATATAAGAAAGAAAGCCGTTGGTAAATTCTGGTTTGATAAATATGTCATAAAAAATATATATCAAAAAGGAGTTATTATGCTTAAAAAAACTGTCATCAAATTAACTCTCTTATTTTTAACTTGGACAGTAGGGTTACAAGCCGGCGAAACCAAAGTTGCCGGTGAAATCTGGAATCGGTATATGGTATATCGGAAAGACAACAAAACAACCCTTAATCAATTCTCGTTTGACCGCGGTTATCTCACCTTAGAACCGAAATTAAGCGATAAAATCAAGGGCCGTTTTACCCTTGATTTTTTCTCAAGCGATAAATATAATGATGGCGCTGGCATCAAAGTAAAATACGGATTTTTACAATTTGCCGAACCAATACCAATTAAAGAGAGCAACCTCGAAATCGGTTTAGTGAAAAACTATTTTGGTCTGGTCTACGACTGGGCTTATCCAGTAATTGAGAAGGCAATTGAAGATAAAGAAAAAGTTGCGGCATCAGTTGACTACGGAATCGCATTTACAGGCTATCTACCAAAGGGATTTGGCGAATATGCAGTCGGTTTGTATAATGGCGAAGGTTACACTAAGACCCAAAGTAAAGTTAATACTCAATTCGCACCATTGTTCAATCTCCGGTTAACCCCAATTGCTGGTATTACCTTGGGTGGTTCAATAATCGTAGATAAGCCAGGCGTAACTGGTTTAGTGCGACAGACTACTACTACCAGTCGTGCTGAATCGCTATTCAAAAATGTCTATGATAAACGACGAGTAATTGCCGGCATTACCAAACTTGCATTTGGACCAGTTGAAATCTGGGGTGAGTATTTAACCAATTATTATGATTCCACTATTACTAAAAAAGTGTCCCGCCCCAATATTCCGGATACCATAACGACTACAACTTATATTTACAAAAGTAAAGGTTTTTCCTTAACTCCTATTTTCTCATTAAACCAATTAACCGGTTTGGATGTTGAACTGGTTTTTCGCTATGATTTTTGGGATAGCAACACTGATGTTAAAGACTATAAGAGTGCTTTCTCTACGATGGTAATTGGTGGTAATTACAATATCCTAAGAGGACTAAGTGCTGACCCTGTCTTAACTTTGCAAATAAACTGGCAGCGTAAAACTTTCAAAAAGGAAGATCCGTCAATTCCTGATGTCAAAAAGCCCGAGGACCAGATTGGTGTTCAATTAAAGTGGAAATATAGTTCCACAATCCTTAATTAAAAATGAAACACGAATCTGCGAATACTACAAAAAATAAGATTATTTATGCGGTTCGTGTTTATTTGTATAAACAATCTCTTGGAGGTATAAATGAAAAACTTATTTAATTTAGTAAAGTTTTTGTTGGTGGTCAGTTTAACTATCTTATCTACAACCAGTTTATTTGGAGCCAAGAAAAACATTACCTTGGCGGGTTCAACCACAGTCTTACCGATTGCCCAAAAATGTGCTGAAGCCTTTATGGATATTAATCCGAAAGTAAATATTTCCGTGCGCGGCGGTGGTTCGGGTGTTGGTATTGCTTCACTCATTGCTAAATCGGTTGATATTGGTATGTCTTCTCGACCAATTAAGGATAAAGAATTAGCAACTGCAAAACAGAAAGGTGTTAATCCAGTTGGTAACATCATTGCTTTAGACGGCTTAGCGATTATTGTCCACCCGCAAAATCCAATTAATGAAATTACCTTAAAGACACTTAAAGATATTTACACAGGTAAAATCACTAACTGGAAAGCCTTAGGTGGTCCGGACCGCGAAATTGTCGTTGTGTCTCGAGATGTTGCCTCAGGAACTTTTGAAGTCTTCAAAGAGAAAGTGCTGGGTGGCGATAAACCGAAGGATGACGCTTTAATGCTTGCTTCGAATAAGGCAGTTGCGACTTCGGTCCAAGAAACACCTGGCGCAATTGGCTATGTCGGGGTCGGCTATCTCTCTGAAGGAATTAAGTCTTTGAAGGTGGATGGCATTATGCCAAGCAATAAAACAGTCCAAGACGGCACTTATAAATTAGCCCGACCTTTATTTATGTACACTAACGGCTCACCAAAAGGTTTGGTCAAAGAATTTATTGATTTTATCTTATCGAACACCGGTCAGAAATTAGTAAACGAGGCGGGCTTTGTACCGATTAATAAATAAAACCCAGATTTCATTCGACTTTTTCTTGCTCGTTTTTCCATACGAATTTTTCTTGCTTGTTTTTCTATACGAAAAGCCGACTTTGCTATTCTGAGCGCATGCAATGATATGATTTGGTTTAAAGATGTGCCAAAGTGTCATTTTTTGTAGTAAGATTTTCTATTATTGTTTGGTAGATTTATTATTACCACTCCATATAATACGAATATATATAATACGAATATAAAAGCAAACTTAAAATAATGTCTACTCTTAAAATGAACTTTGGCACATCTTGCCATTTTTTTGTGCTTATCCTTTATGGATAATTTGAAATACAAATTTATATATTATCTCTTCACACTTACTTTTTCTCGGAATAGAGCCTTTTGCCACTAAAGAAACTAAATGTTTTTAAGCCTTTTGGATATTTATAGCACTTTCTCTCGTTTTTCACTTATGGAACTTCTGAAAAGGACAAATTTCTGCTCAGTAAAAACATTGAAATTATCAAATTTACTTTCTGTTCTCTTTGACATTCTTTTCGTATGGGCACTTATGAGTTCTCGGAATAAAAATAAATTTTTGCTCAAGAATTTACAGAAATCTCTTAATTTTTTGCAAGTTCCAAGACACATTTTCCGTGTTTTTGCTTAATGAGACATCTGATAAAGTATTATCTAACTTACGTAAGCCCCAGAAAAACAAGAAATATACTCAGTGATTTCAATAACAAATTGTTTTTTTTATTCTCGCTCTTATAAAGTATTGACAAATTTCAGTTCTTCCTGATACTTTTCTATGTAAAGTTTATTTGCGTTAACAGTTTTTAGAATTATATGATGAAATTTAAAGAATCCCTATTCAAATATCTGGCACTTTTTGCTGCATTATGCTCGGTTATCTTTCTCTTTGGTATTATTTTTAGCATTTTTAAGGAAGGTTATCCCATCTTTAAAATCTACGGGATTATAAAATTTCTGTTTACAACCAGTTGGCATCCGACTCATGATGAACCGAGTTATGGAATTTTGGCATTACTTGTTGGGTCATTTATTGTAACTGCTGGTTCTTTAATTGTCGCAATTCCTTTAGGTGTTGGCTCTGCAATATATTTATCGGAAATCGCTGGTTTCAAAACTCGCGAAGTCTTAAAGCCTTTTGTTGAACTTTTGGCTGGCATTCCCTCAGTAATTTATGGCTTGTTTGGAATGGCGTTTTTAGCACCATTTGTAATGCGGTTATTTAATCTTTCAACTGGACTAAATGCTTTTACGGCTTCAATAATTTTAGGTATTATGGTTGTGCCAATTATTGCCAGTATTTCTGAAGATGCTATCTCATCAATTCCTAATGAGTTGCGCGAGGCGTCTTATGCCTTGGGTGCAAATAAATGGGAAACAATTTATAAAGTTATTTTACCTGCAGCCAAATCGGGCATCTATGCCAGCATCATACTCGGTTTTGGTCGGGCAATTGGTGAGACGATGCTTGTGTTAATGGTGGCTGGTGGTTCGGCAATAATTCCTAAGTCAATTTTTTCTCCAGTCCGACCTATGACCGCAACGATTGCAGCAGAAATGGGTGAGACTGTAGTAGGTAGTGAACATTATCATGCATTATTTGGCATTGCCATCGTCCTGTTTGTCATCACTTTCATCTCCAATTTAATTACTGAATCAATCAAAAGAAAAGTGATGCGGTCACAAAACCTATGAGACCGAAACTAAGATTAAATTCTACGCACATCCTGTTTATCATTACTTTCATCTCCAATTTAATTACTGAATTAATGTAATGCAGTCACAAAACCTATGAAACTGAAACGCAGATTAAATCAGGCAGTCTGGCTTATCTTAGTGCGCATAGCCCTTCTAATTAGTATCTTGTTTTTAATCATATTCTTAGTAATGATATTGGCTAAAGGCAGTAAGGTCTTATCGATTTCTTTCTTAACTCAACCGCCCAAAGAAGGAATGACTGCGGGTGGTATTTTCCCGGCAATTTTAGGAACTTTTTATTTAGTGCTCTTAACAATTATTGTTGCATTGCCCTTAGGCGTATTTGCGGCAATCTATTTATCCGAATATGCCCAATCTGGACATTTGGTCAATATTATCCGCACCGCAATTAATACCTTAGCCGGTGTGCCTTCGATTGTCTTTGGACTTTTCGGCTTGGCGATATTTGTTAATATGTTCGGTTTTGGCGTATCTATCTTATCTGGTTCTTTGACCTTAGCAATTTTAATTTTACCGATTATTATCAATGCCAGTGAAGAAGCAATTAAGATGGTACCGGATAGTTTTCGCCAAGCGGCATATGCCTTAGGTGCCACTAAAAGACAAACCATTACTAAAGTAGTATTACCGACTGCTCTGCCGAATATTCTAACCGGTGCAATTATTAGCGTTGGGCGGGCAGCAGGTGAAACCGCACCAATTCTTTTTACCGCAGCAACATTTTATACCCGAAAATTGCCGACTTCAATTCTTGACGAAGTAATGGCTTTGCCTTACCATATCTATGCTTTAATGACTGAAGGCACGGCTCCTAAACAGCAAGTACCCATTGCCTATGGCACTTCAGTTGTTTTATTGCTTTTAGTATTAACCGTTAATTTAGTCGCAATAATTATTCGATACCGAATTAGAAAGAGAAAAAAATGGTAACAAATAAAAACAACCAATGTGTTGATATTTGTGATTTGTTATGTGTCAAGGACCTTAATTTGTGGTTTGGCGAAAAACATGTCTTAAAAAATATCAATATGTCAACACCATGTAAAAAACTGACCGCAATTATTGGTCCTTCTGGTTGCGGTAAATCCACTTTAATTCGATGTTTTAATCGAATGAATGACTTGATTCCTGAAGCCAAAATAAAAGGCAGTATTTTAATTGATGGCGTTGACATCTACTCGGATAAGATTGATATTTATGAATTACGGATGAAAGTCGGTATGGTCTTTCAAAAACCGAATCCATTTCCGAAATCTATCTTAGAAAATGTCTTATTCGGGTTAAAAATCAAAGGCAAATTATCTAAAAGTCAAATGATGGAAAAGGTAGAAAAGAGTTTGCGGGATGCTTGGTTGTGGGATGAAGTCAAAGACCGCTTACACGATAATGCGTTCAGTTTATCTGGCGGACAACAGCAACGGTTATGCATTGCTCGGGCTTTAGCCACTGACCCAGAAATCATTCTCTTAGATGAGCCAACTTCTGCTTTAGACCCACAGTCAACGGCTAAAATTGAAGATTTGCTTGTGGAATTAAAAAACAATGTCACCATAATTCAAGTCACTCATAATATTGCTCAAGCCGCTCGCATCTCGGATTATATTGCCTTTATCTATTTAGGCGAACTGGTGGAATTCGATTTGACGGAAAAGATTATGACGACTCCCAAAGACAAAAGGACTGAGGCCTATCTTACAGGAAAGTTTGGCTAAGGAGAAATTATGATGTTATTAGATATGAAATTGTTGGCATTAAAAAAATCGTTAATCGATTATGCGACGCTGGTTGAGCATATGATTGATAAAGTAATGACCGGACTCCTGAAAAAAGAGAAATCCCTATTACAAGAACTGATTGATAAGGATGAACCCAAAACCAACCAATTAGAATTAGAAGTAGAAGAACTTGGTACTAATCTTATTGCCCAATATGAACCTAAGGCGAAAGACTTAAGAATTGTCTTGATGGTTCTGAAAATTAATAATGATTTAGAACGAATCGGTGACCATTTAGTTAATATTGCTGAAAGCGCTTTATATCTAATCGAACGACCACAGGTTAAACCTTTAATTGATATTCCGAAAATGGCTGATTTAGTAATTAAGATGCTCAAAGATAGTATCACGGCATTTGTCAATGAGGATGCAAAATTAGCCCAATCAGTATGTGAACAGGATTCAGTGGTCGATAGTTTATTAGAACAAGTGATTCGCGAATTGATAACTTATATGACCTCGGACCCGAAAACGATTGAGCGCTCGTTGCATTTAATTCGGATTGCCCATAATCTGGAGCGCATTGCTGACCTCTCAACTAATATCAGCGAGGATGTGATATTTATTGTTGAAGGACGGGTAATTAAACACCATAAAATGTGAATGTTAATTAGTAAAAATAATAGAAGATGAAACAAAGCTGCCTCCGAAGGGAAGCAAAGACTAATATACTACCACAATAAGCATAAGATAATTCTTAATTAGTTTCTGTCTTAAATTCCTATGTAAAACCTAATCTAACAAAGTATTCTGAAAAAGCGCCACTGAAGAACTTGTGGCACGCATCTGTATCGGAGAAACCGGATAAAGAACAAGAAAAATATTCAGCAAGTTTAATATACTCAATGTAAGAATCGACTTTTTCAGAGGTCTCTTTTTTCTAACAAAATACTTGACGGGATTGTGGGTTTTAGTTAAAATCCAAATATAAGAGGAATTTGTTATGGAACTAATAATTTGTCGAATAGTGCTGAGATTATTATGGGAGGGTATATGAGATTAAGTGTAATTTGTTTATTATTATTTTTTTCTGCCGTCAATGCTAACCCAATTATTATAACCTATATTAATGAAATTCAAACCGCACCAGATAATCAAGAAGCAATTGAACTTCATTTAACTCCATATGGATTTTCTTACCCAATAAATATTGGCGGTTGGACCATTCAGTCTCGTGCTGGAATGGCAACAATTAATCCAGGAATAATAATTCCTCTTGATGGCTATGTAATTATTAATCGTTCTAACACCACAGGGATTTTTCAATTAAACGAGACCATAGATACTATAAGCCTTTACAACAATTTCGGCTGGCTTTCGGACCGAGTTATTTGGCCCTACGACCCAACAAATTGGCAAACGATTCCAACACCACCTTATAATGGTAGTGCGTGTCTTTATCGTAGCCCGGCTTGGAGTTCAATGTATTGGGACAGAATTAACTGGTATATTGACTCTACTCCAACTATAGGTTTACCCAACGATAATTGGAGTTCAATTTCCGGCACAGTGCTTAATTCCCAAGGTCAGCCACTTATAAATCGTCCAGTAGAGGCAGATGGTCCTACTGGCGGAATGACTTGTTTAACTGATTCTAATGGAAATTATACTATTGCGGGTTTAGGCCAAGGCAAGTATTGGATAACAGTCTGGAACTCTTCTAATCAACCAGCAGGTAGCTATCCGGATTCGGTCTATGTCGGATATAGTCAAAATGTTTCGGGCATAAATATAACAATACCAACGATGAGTATTAAAAAAGAAGACTCTTATTTAGCCCAATCTCTTCTGTTTTCTATTCCTAATCCCATAAAAAGTAATTCTTTGATTTCTTTGCCCTTAAAGAAAAATCTTGTTGGAAAAATCTATGATGCGAAAGGCATTTTAGTTAAAACAATACCCAATAATCAAAACCAATTCGAATTGAATCTTTCTTCGGGAATCTATTTTCTTAAGATTAATTCCGGAAAACAAACTTTTACTCGCAAGATTATCTCAATAAAGTAGGAAATTACGAGTTTCTCATTTCATCGGTTTCTTTTATTTGGATTAATTGTTCTTTTTACCTGCCAAACAAGAACAAGTAATCCCGTAAAATTCTTAAAGGAAAATATTATAATATCTGTCGATTCGGGAAAAGTTGCTATTTCTGGTAATTATTTTTTTAAGAACAAATCAAAACAAAGCCTCAAAGCAAAAATATTCTATCCGTTTCCAGTTGACGAGTTGCACACTTATCCTGATTCAATTAATCTTGAGAAGTTCAATTATACAAAGACTGATTCGGGTATCTATTTTATTATGGATTTTAGACCACAAACCATTGAAACTCTAAA
The DNA here is from genome assembly GCA_026418155.1 of candidate division WOR-3 bacterium. NCBI lineage: Bacteria > Pseudomonadati > Caldifarciminota > Caldifarciminota bacterium. Next base: position 12,742 of record JAOABV010000001.1, read on the forward strand.
GGTCTTTTATCAGCAAGCGTTAAAAGGAAATCAATGTAGATATATTCTTGTAACGACAAAATATTGGCGAATTCCCTTAGAGCAAGCAAATTTTATTATTGATGTTGCGGAAAATCTTAAAGACGTGCAGTTTTCTTATTTGCCGGATAGTGTCATCCATCAAAATAATCGGAGATATTATTATCTCTCAAAGAAAAACTTCATGCCTAAAAAAGACCTAACTGTAAAATGGAAAAGATAGAAACTTCTGCTAAAGTCAATTTCTACTAATATTTGATTATCGCGATACTCATAGATACCAACGATAATATGTATTTTAATATGCTGAAATCAATTTTTTATGCTGTTTCAGATTGATTGATACTCCAAGATTGACACAGATATTATCGTGATTTATAATTTTATATGAAATTTTTTAATTAATGGAGCAAAATATGAAGAAGAAGTTTTATATTATCGGATTATTATTAATCTTTTTTAGCATTTCTGTAGTAAATGCTAAGACAATGATTGTCCGAGTTTATGCAAAAAATTACCAAGAACTATCAAGACATATTGACTTTAAGTATACCAACATTGAAATTGCTGGGGCTAAACCACAAGAATGGTATGAACTAATCGTAGAATCTGAAGATTACCCCACAGTACTGACATCAGGATTGAAAAGTCAAGTTATAATTGAAGATTTAGAACTCCAGAAAGCGGAAATTCTTTCCCGAGCCCAATATCGCAGTTTAGATTCAGTGAATTTAATGTTAAGAAGTTTTGTCAGTTCCGCACCTCAGATTTGTGTTTTGGAAAGCCTTGGCCTGTCTTACGAAAATCGTCAAATATACGGTGTGAAAATCTCTGATAATCCCAGTATTTCCGAACCCCAAGAACCCGGTGTCTTCTTTTGCGGGCTACATCATGCTCGAGAATGGGCAACAATAGAAATGTGCCTTTTTATTATTGATTCCATCCTTCGGGGTTATCGAACTGTTCCAGAAATTCAAAATTTAGTTAATAATCACGAAATCTGGGTCTTTCCAGTTATCAACCCTGATGGCTATTATTATGACTATCCTTTACGACGCTCGTGGCGTAAGAATCGACAACCATTTGGTGGCTCGATTGGCACAGATTTGAACCGTAACTATCTTGGCGCGTGTAATGGTGACCGATTTGGACTTTGGGGCGCTTTAACCTCTGGTGCCCAAAGTTCTCATTCACCTTCCAGCGAAACCTTTATGGGACAATTTGGTGCGTCCAGTCCGGAAATAAAAGCCCTGGTTAACTTCTTTAGAACCCATAATATCAATGCCTCTTTATCATTTCATTCTTATTCAGAACTGGTTCTCTGGCCTTGGGGTTATCAAAATATTCCAACGCCTGATAATACCTTATATCAACGAGTCGGCACGCAAATGGCAAATATGATTCAAAAATTATCCGGCGGCACCTATACTCCGCAACAGAGTCCTTTACTTTATCCGGTCTCCAGTGGCAGTGATGATTGGATATACGGTTGGAATAAATTTGTTAATGGTGTTCCTTGTCTGGCTTTTACTAATGAAATCGGCACTTCATTTTACCAAGCACTCACTGATGTTGACCATATCATAAGACAGAATTTCAAGGCCGTGGTCTTCTTGACAAATTTTTCTGATAGCGTCAGAATTTTAATGAAAGGTTATGTGCCACCACCACAAATAAATGTACCTGACACAAGCACCTCAAGTAATTTTGTTGTCTCTTGGAAGCCCAAAAATCCAGAGTTTAATACGCCAAATATGTGGGAACTGCAAGAATTATCAAATTACAGTGTTTTTCAAGACCAATTTGATACGCTCTTACCAGCCTGGCAAGTTCAAGGATTTATATTAAGCAACCGAAGAGCATACTCGGGTTTAAGAAGTATGTATTCAGATTCAGCCAATAACATTTCCAACTATATTCGCACAACTTATCCTTATTTAGTTAATCCTGGCGACTCTTTGACTTTCTGGTGTTGGTATAATCTTGAAAGAAACTATGATGTTGCAGTTGCTGAAGTCTCTTTTAATACTCGAGAATGGTTCCAATTAGGAACTCGCATGACCGATACTTCTGGTGGTTGGAGAAGAATTGCTTATTCTTTAGAGCCATATGTCGGCAAATCAATCTTCATCCAATTTAGAGTAATGACTGATGGCAGTGTTTTGAAAAATGGATTCTATCTTGATGATGTCTATCCAGTGCCGATGTTTAATAACACTCGCATCATCTCTTCTAATATAACTGACACTTTTTATTCAGTTGCTGTATCTCAACCCGGACATTACTGGTATCGAGTGCGAGGCCATAATGTAACAAATGGCTGGGGTGAATATAGTATGCTCGATGGTGTTGAGGTTTTGTCAACTGCTCTTGCCGAAACCAAAAAGAAAGATTATATTACTTTCAATATAATGCCAAATCTTTTCTCAGACAATACCCTGATTAAATATAGTGTGCCTTATGAAAGTAAAGTTGTCTTAAAATTATATGATATTACTGGTCGAGAGCGCGTGCAATTAGCCAATCACATCCATAAACCAGGGATGTATCAAATCAATTGGCAAAGAACCGATAACTTACGAAAGAAATTACCTTCAGGTATATACTTTCTTAAACTAAATATCGACGAAAAAAGATTCACTAAACGAATCATAGTCTTATAATCTTTTCCAGAGCGGTATTGGGCATTCTCGGTTGACCTATAGATAAGCCCCTCGGCAAGCCAGGGGGCAGGCCGAGGGGCATACCGGTCGGCTACCCGCCGGCATACCCTTCCGACCACCCAATCTACAAATATTTATATCGTCCTTTAAGTGACCGAATGATTTAACCTCTGGATTATCAATAGGATAACAGAATAAGTCGCCTAATCTTTTGCTTACCCGGTCAATCAGGCCAGCAGATAAAAATCTTTAATAGGTCGGACCTGCTTTTTTATTGGGATTATATTTAACCTTTTACATCAAACTTCTATCAAAATTCCGATATTGGATAGCCTCAGAGATGTGGGCAGGTTTAATGTTAATACTTCCTTCTAAATCAGCAATTGTCCGGGCAACTTTTAAGATTCTATCATATGCCCGGGCAGATAACCCAACTCGGTCAATCGCATTTTTTAATAATCCTTCACTGGTTGAATCAATCTCACAGAACTTCCGAATCTCTTTTGTCTCCATTTGGCTATTACAATAAATTGGCTTTTTCTTCTTTATCTCCTTAAACCGTTCTAATTGGATTTCTCGGGCTTTATTTACCCGCTGGCGAATCTTTTCTGATGGTTCTCCGGGCTCTTTTTTGGCTAATGACTCATATTTAATGGATGGCACTTCAATATGGACATCAATTCTATCTAAAAGTGGACCGGAAATCTTGGCTCGGTATTTTTTTATCATATGAATCGTGCAAGTGCATTCTTTATGTGGGTCTGAGAAAAATCCACAAGGACAAGGATTCATTGAAGCAATTAACATAAACCGGGCCGGATAAGTGATAGTTGATTTTGCCCGACCAATGGTAACAAAGCCATCTTCTAATGGTTGACGCAATGATTCTAAAACATCACGGTGAAATTCCGGCAACTCATCTAAAAATAGAACTCCGTTATTTGCTAAAGATACCTCACCTGGCCTGGGATAAGCACCACCACCAATTAATCCGGCTTCAGAAATTGAATGGTGCGGTGAACGAAACGGACGAGTCGCAACAATTGGTTGATTCGGCGCTAAAGTGCCAGCAACACTGTGAATTTTAGTTGTTTCTAACGATTCTTCCAATTCCATTTTAGGAAGAATTGTCGGTAATCTTCGAGCCAACATTGTCTTACCAGTTCCCGGTGGACCTAACATTAAAATATTATGACCGCCAGCCGCGGCTACTTCTAATGCCCTTTTAGCGTGTTCTTGTCCTTTCACTTCAGCAAAATCGACACTATAATCTGATGCGGACTGAAAAACATCTTCAAAATCGGATTTCAATGGTTCAATTGTCTTTGTGCCAGACAAGAATTGAATTACTTCAACTAAATTTTCTGCGGGATAAACATTTGCGCCCTTTACTAATGCTGCTTCTGGTCCGTTTTCTTTAGGTAAAATAATACCCGAAAAATTCATATCTCTTGCTGCCATTGCCATTGAGATTGCTCCTCGGATTGGACGCAAAGTTCCATCAAGGGAGAGTTCGCCAAGAATTAAAAATTTTGAGAGAATGTTAGAACGAAACACACCTAAGGCTAATAGCATTCCAATGGCAATTGGTAAATCAAAGATTGCGCCTTCTTTTTTAATGTCGGCTGGAGCTAAATTAACTGTAATTCTGCGCACCGGAAGTTTATATCCGGAATTTTTTATTGCTGCGGTTACTCGATGTTGCGACTCTTTGACCGCATTATCTGGTAAGCCCACAATCACAAAAGAATGCAACCCATAACTCATATCAACTTCCACATCAACAATATAAGCATCAATGCCAAAAATGCTGGCTGAATAGACTTTTGCTAACATTTCTTAATACCAATATAAGGCAAAATTCAGATTAGTCAATACTGTTAAAAATGGATTATTGATATGTTCGATTTTTATATTTTATTTACTTAACAGTTTCTATTTTATTTACTTAAAACTCCTATTAAGACGCCTTCCATTTATGGGTAGTCAATACGATTAAAAGGCATTTTTAATATGCTCAATCTTTTCATCCCTATCACTACTAACAATACTTAAGACATCAAATCTTATTTCACAATTTTCCCAATCTTTTTCTGCCAGATAATGCTCGGCTAAATTTCTTAATTTCATTTGTTTTTTCCTGCCAACACTTTCAAATGGTTCGGCAATAAAATCTGAATGTCGGGTTTTTACTTCAATGAATACAATCGTATCTTGTTCTTTAGCAATAATATCAATTTCACCTAAAGGACAGCGATAATTCTTGGCTAAGATCTTAAAACCCTGTTTTTCCAGATACTTTTCGGCTAAAGATTCTCCTTTTTTACCCAGTTCCTTCATTTTAGCGTCTTTTCCATGCAAAAACGCAGTGAACAATGAAAGTTAATTCAATCACTATTTCTGTGAAAATCTTATGTCGTAGTTTTCTTACTTAATCGATTCATAAAACTGAAATTTTTCTAACACCAAACGCACTGGAGTAAAACCTTTCCGATGAATTGCTGACGGTCCAATTTCCATCAGAACTTTTCGGTGAAATTCCGTGGGATAGCCTTTATTTTCAATAAAATTGTATGCCGGATATTTTTGGTGCAGTCTTGCCATCAGTCGGTCCCGACTAACTTTGGCAATAATTGAGGCACAAGCAATTGAAAGACTTTTTTCGTCGCCATTAATAATTCCTTGGTTAGGAATCTCGAGATGAGGAATCGCAAATCCGTCGATTAGTGCTAAATCAAATTTATATTTCAGGTTTTCTATTGCTCTCTGCATTGCTAAAAATGCGGCATTACGGATATTGAGTTTATCAATCTCTTTGACACTTGCTTTACCGATTCCATAGGCTATTGCCTTTCTAATTATCATTGAATAAAATCTCTCTCGCGCTTTCGGTGTTAGTTGTTTAGAATCTTTGATTTCTGGAAAAAAAGAAAAAGGAGGTAATATTACTGCGGCGGCAAAGACTGGTCCAGCCAAAGCACCTCGGCCAACCTCATCGACACCACAAAAAATAATACCTTTCTGCCAAAGTTTCCAATCTGGGGTTGCTTTCAAATTAAAGGAATTTATTTCAACAATACTAATAACCTACCAAACTAATCCTTACTTGGAAAAAAATCGTAGACTGTTAGCAACTATCCTTCTTTTAATTTGGCTTCTTGTCCTTTTTTCTCTCTGAGATAATAGAGTTTCGCTCGTCTGACTTTGGTCTGTTTTTTAACTTCAATTTTAGTTATAATTGGTGAATGCAAAGGGAAAATGCGCTCAACACCGATACCGCGACTAATTTTGCGGACGGTGATGGTTTTGCTTTCACCAACCCCACGCATTTTAATTACTGTGCCTTGAAAAGTAACTAATCGCTCTTTATCGCCTTCGACAATTTTATGAGTAACTTTTACAATTGAGCCTGGTCTAATATCTGGTGCAATGATTCTTTCTGGTGTTTCTTTTGCCTTCTTCTCTTTAACTTTCTTTTCTTTAGCCATAATTATCTCCTTAAAAGATTAAAAGATTTCAAGATAATCTGTCCTATTAAAAATTGTTAATCCTTTCCTAAAGACATTGATAGATTTTAGCATACTTCTGAACAATCGTTTTCATTCTGGCTTGTAGACTTAACCTTTAATAAGTCCGGTCGTTTTTGTTGGGTTAATTTTAATGCTTGTTGTCTTCGCCATTCTTTAATCTTTTTATGGTCACCAGAGACTAAAACATCGGGAACTTTATAGCCACGAAAATCTTGAGGCCGAGTATAATATGGTGCATCTAATAATCCTGAACTAAAAGAATCCGAATCAACCGAGTCTCGGTCGCCAACTACACCGGGAAGGAGTCTTATTGTTGCTTCTAAGATAACTAATGCCGCAACTTCGCCGCCGGATAAGACATAGTCACCAATCGAAATCTCATCATTAACCAAATATTCACTCACTCGATGGTCAACTCCTTTATACCGGCCGCAGATTAAAACTAAATGTTTTTTTTGCGATAATTCACAAGCCAGTTTTTGGTTGAACTGTCGTCCTTGGGGTGATAGAAGAATTACATACGAATCATCTTTTTTTACGCTTTCCACGGCCTTAAAAATTGGTTCTGGTTTTAAAATCATTCCCGGTCCGCCACCAAACGGATAATCGTCAACCGTGCGATAATTATCCGTAGCAAAATCTCGGAGATTGATAAGTTGAATTTGGACAATATCTTTTTCTTGGGCAATTCGTAAAACGCCGCAGTTAATCGGATTAGCAAAATATTCGGGGAAAATTGTAATGATGTGGACTAGCATCAGTAGATTATAAACAATAAATATTATATTAACATCGCATCTTAATTTTTTACGAGGTAATTAATGAATTGATACCTCGAGGGCCGGCAAATATATTGAGTGAAAGGATATTTTTTATTCTAAGATTTCGAGTTGAGCGCGTTTTCCTTGTTTCATTGCGGCGGCAGTAATAATCGCTCGCATTGCTTTTGCCGTGCGCCCTTCTTTTCCGATAATTTTGCCGAGGTCGCCTTCGCCAACCCTTAATTCATAAATTAAAGTTTTTTCCCCGGCGATTTCCTTAATGGAAACCTTTTCTGGATGGTCGACAAGGGCTTTTGCCATATATTCAATCAGTTCTTTCATAGTGTCCTCCTATGACTAAATGCGGGCGTGGACATCCGTTTCGGATGAGTTTTCACCCGCATCGAGCGTTTGCGTTTGCTTTATGTATCGAGCATAGAGTCGTTTGGCAGTGTCTGTAGCCTGTGCACCTTTTGACAGCCAGTATTCGACTCGTTGTTTATTTAGGGTTAGATGCTTAGTTTTCGGATTATAGTATCCTACGGACTCAATATATTTGCCGTCCCTCGAGCGTCGTGAATCTGCTACTACTATCCGATAAAACGGACGATTACGCTGTCCGATTCGTTTCAGTCTTATCTTTACCAATTTTGCACCTCGTCGTTAAATATTAAATATAATAATAAAAAAACCCCAAACTGTCAATAGTTAATTTTCTTATTAAAATTATCTGTGTTATCATATCATAGGAGGATACACCTTTATTTTTAACATATCAAGCCTAAATTTACACAAAATATTATACACTACCTTTTCTTTTTACTAATACATTTCTGTATTCCGTATCTTCCTTCTTCTTTATAAGAATGCTTCAGAAAATTGCTTCTAAACAAAACCCCAAATTAGTTATTTTAGTGACTTCAGGAAGAGAAAATAATTTCCCGGACCTTATGTCAGTTTTTTGATGTTTTCTTCAGGACTGATTGATTCCAGACTTGATAGTTTATCGTCAAATTTAATAAGTTTCTTTTCCGCAGATTCGTATTTTCCTTGGGCATTTCTCAAATGCGTTCCTAAGGTTTCAAAATCTTCGCGAAAACTATCAAAATCATTGGTCAGTTTTTGTAATGCTTGTAAAATCTGTTCCGCGCTCTGCTCAATTTTCAAACCGCGTAAACCAAGCACAATTGCTTGAAGATAAGCATAAAGACTATTCGGCGAAACCGGAATCACTTTCCGCTCTAAGGCATATTTAGCAACACTCTTCTCCTCTGGATTTTCTTTGATAATTACTTCATAATAGACATTTTCTGCTGGGATATACATCAGCGCAAAGTCATAAGTTCCCTCATCCGGTAGAATATATTTATTGGCAATATCATCAATATGTTTTCTCACATCTTTTAAGAATTCCTTACGGAATCGCGCTCTTTCGTCATCACTTGAACTTTCGATGATGCGAGAAAAGTTTTCTAAGGGAAATTTGGCATCTATGGGAACTAATTTCGGACCGAGTTTTACTACTGCATCCACTTTAGCCGACTTAAACGGATATTGTAATTCATAATAATCCTGAGGTAAAATCTGGCTCAATAAATCGTTTAGAAAAAATTCACCTAAAAGCCCTCGAGTTTTCGGTGCTTTCAGAATTTCTGATAATTTAGCAATATCCTTACCCACATCAAATATCTGTTTCGATGCTTGAGCAAGTCCGCCGATTTCTTTTTTAACATCCGAAATCACTGTTGCGGCTTTATCTAACCGTTCACCAATATGACCCGTGGTCATTGAAAGTTGCTGAACAATTGTCTGCAGTTGTTGATTAATTTGTGATGTAATTTGTGCCAGTTGCTGATTAATTAACTGCTGTTGTTTTGTTAAACTATCACTGGTCTGATTTCTTAAACTCTCAATTTGATTCTGTAGCATCATTAAACTCTGTTCAGCCTGAGGTCTTTGTGGTCGCAACAGCAAATAGATAAGCAATCCAATAATAACAACTGATAGAACTAAGACAACAATATTCATACGAGAAAAATACACCTATTTTTATGAAATGTCAAGAACAAAAGAACCTTTTGACAAGATTTTTTGTAGGCCTATTAGGAAGGCGTTTTCAAGATTTCTATGTTAAGGGGCTAGGGTGGGGCTAACCCGTTTTTAGCATTGGGAAAGGCAATATCTGACTTATATGCGGTAGAGAAGGTCGCTTATCAGGTAGAAAACGCTTAAAAAGATTATTCGTTGTCTTAGATATATTTTATCTTAGATCCTATTGTCTTGTAGGATGTAATCAATATAGTAAATATTTGCCCTGATAAGTGTCTTTGCTTCTTATCTTGTTAATAATCCAACGAGATTTAAGGCGTTATAATTTATCAGGAATTATAATAATTTTTACTAAAGGTTGTGTGCTAAGAAAGAAATTAAAACATATGAGAAAAACTTTTGTCTAAATCTTTAATTTAGACTACACTTCCTTCATCTCAATCGTGTTTTCTTCTTATCATATAGTTACCCAATATTAACAAAATAAGGTATTATAAATATATCAATTGAAGTGTATGAGAAAACTCGTTGTCTAAATCTTTAATTTAGACCTCACTTCCTTCATCTCAATCGTGTTTTCTTCTTATCATATATTTACTCAGTGTTAATAAAATAAGATATTATAAATATACCAATTGAGGCTTATGTGAAAACTCGTTATCTAAATCTTTAACTTAGATTAGACATCACTGATTCCGACCGTGTTTTCTTCTTATTGTTCTTGTTATCCTTTACTGTTGACAGATAAGATATTATAGTTATAAATTATAAATATAAAGTTAATTTGAAGACTAAATAGTTTGTGTACCTGCGGGACTGTAATGTCACTATCTTTTAATATGAAGATCGTTTGCTACGCATAGTATGATAATTATAAATAGATCTGACGATTTAATTTGATGACTAAATATTACCGAGTATTCGAAAAACGATAATGTTGTTATTGGGGGCATAGAGATTATTTGCTACGCTCAACAAAATGATATGACCTTTTAAGCAAAGACTACATATTTTGAAAATCTCGTTTATCTATACTTCACCAATTCCAGACCGATGGCGGGCATTAGATGTTTTACGCGGAGTTGCGCTCTTCTTTATGATACTGGGAAATTTTCTTGCCTACTATAAAACTCTACCTTCTTGGTTTTGGCATGCTTCTTGGAATGGTCTTACTATTGCTGACTTAGGTGTTCCAATTTTTCTTTTTGCCCTTGGTATTTCTTATCAACTCTCTTGGCATAAAAGAATTAGATATAATACCAAACTTTCTGCTGTTCTCCATTTCTTAAAAAGATACTTTATCCTCTTTGCGTTTGGTTTCTTGGGCTATTTTGTCGCAATGGGCAAATTCCAATGGGAAGTATTACAACTAATCGGTGCAGTTGGAATTTTGGCTTTGGGCTTTATGTTTATGAAACCATTTCTCCGCATAATTATTGCTCTGTTATTGCTTATCGTTTATCAAATTACAATTCTTAATGGCGCGCACAATTGGGTTATGAATTTTATAGAAACCGGTTTAGCCGGTCCTTATGCCATTCTTGCCTGGAATTTTGTTCTTATTACGGGTTCAGTGCTGGCGTATTTACTCAAATCAAAACAAAAGAAAGATCCCTTTGGTATTTTAGCCATCTGGGCATTAATCTATCTCTTTGTTGGCGCATTACTCTCTTTGCTTATTCCTTTTAATAAACATCTGGTCTCAATCTCTTATATTATATTTTCTACTGGAGTTGCCATCGTGGGATTATTCCTTTTCCACATTATTACTGAAATTGGACATCACCGCATCTTTATTTTCGAGACCTTAGGTAAAAACGCTTTAGTCGGCTATATTACCAGTCAACTTCTAAGTGTAATTATCTACAAGGTATTACCTAATTTTCAGAATGGAGCCTTGCTTATCTTTATCTCATTCATAATTTTGTTTATCTGTATTCTCCTTGCTAGTTTTCTGGATACAAGAAAAGTTTATTTTTGGCTTTAAGCGAACCATTCAGAATAAAATATCCGGGACGATGGTCTTTTGTGAAATTAATCCTGATTATTGAAATTCTTTTCTGCCTTCAAATGCTTCAGAAATAGTTGTTTCGTCGGCTAAATCTAAATCACTGCCAATGGGTAAGCCCCGAGCAATACGGGTTATTTTAACACCTAACGGTTTTAGCACTTTAACTAAATAATGGGCTGTGGCTTCACCTTCGCGAGTGGGATTAGTTGCAATGATAACTTCAGCGAATTTCTCTTTAGTTAATCTTTGCACCAGTTCTTTTATTTTTAACTCCTCTGGTCCGATATCATCAATTGGTGAAAGCGCTCCGCCTAAGACATGATACAAACCGTTGTATTTATGACTCCTTTCAATGGAAAGAATATCTGCCGGGTCTTCAACCACACATATTATAGTTCGGTCACGGTCAGGTGCTTGACAGATCTCACAGAGTTCATTCTCTGTGAGATTAAAACACACCGGACAGAAATGAAGTTTTCTTTTGGCTTCAATGATGGCTTGAGCCAAGTCTTCGACTTCTTCGGTTTTGGCTTTAAGCAGATAGAAACTTATGCGCTGAGCAGTTTTTCGGCCAATACTCGGTAATTTCATCAGTTGTTCAATGAGATTATTAAGAACCTTGGTCATATTTTTATTCAGAATGATATATTTCGATTTTCAAGTAGAAATTTAATCCTCTTGCTGATTTTACGATTTCATTAAGCAAGATGCAAGTAGTTTCACACCTGAGGAAATGGTGGTAAGGGAAATCCAATGATTCTTTCAATTTCCTTTTGGACTTCTTCTTTTGCTTTATTTTTGGCTTCATTAACTGCGGCTACGATTAAGTCTTGTAACATCTCAAGGTCTAAATCTTTTAGCAGTTCCGGCTCAATTTTAATTGAGACAATATTGCCATATCCGTCAGCAACTGCTTTTACCATATCGCCGCCGGCTGAGGCTTCAGCTTTAACTTTAGCCATTGCTTGATTGATAGTTTCTTGAATTTTTGCCAGTTTCTTAAAATCGAAATTCATCATACTAAAATGCTATTCTTAAAAATCTTGCAGTAGTTAATACAAACAGATTAAGACTTTCCGTGACTTTGTCTTTGGCACCAAAGGAGCGCATATTCTTTAGAATTATAGTCCTTTTGCAAAGGGCATTTTAAATTATTTTATGCGTTTGCCATTAGGAAAGACCGACTTAAAAATTGCTTCTGGGTCAGTTAACGGTTGGTTTTTATCTGCTCGAATTGATTGGTTTACCTGTTCGGTATCTGAGGTTAGGGGTTCTTTTTCTTTTAGGGTATCATTACTAACACAAACTTGAGAAATTTGCAAAGCAATGCGTATGGGCTTTTTTAGCATCTCCGACAAGCGACGTTCAATATCGGATTTTTCTTGTTCAATAAAATCCTTATGGTCTGAAGCCGATTTTTGGTCTAAGATGAGTATTATTGTATTGTTGACCATTTTATCAACTGAGACCATTGCCAAACATTGGGCTAAATACGGCCGGCAATTCTTTAACTCAGAAATTAAACATTGCCATAACATTAATAAGGCTGAAGCGTCTGAAACATCAATTTGTTCCCAAGACGTATTTGTTTCCGAGAGAGATTGAGGAACCCTTTCGCCGATTAAATTTGAAGTAGGTTCTGAGATTGTCTCAATAGTTTGAGCATCATTAGAATTTCGGTTACTGAGTTTCGAATTCACTTCATTGATGGTCTCAGTAGTCTTGGGAGTATTAGTATTTCTGGTAGTGAATTTTGCATTCACTTCGTTTTTCGAAAGACTTAGACATTTGGTGGTATCAACTGATAAATCCAGCAGTCGCAAAGAAAGAATTTCAAAAAGAATCTTTGGCTCTGTACTTCTTTTTACTTCGTTCTCATTATCCGCAATAAATTTCATTATGGCTAAGATTTTTTCCTGACTGAATTTTTGGGCTTGTTCTGCTAACTTCGGATAATCACTGGGAAGTATTCCCAATATATGTTTTTTAACGCCTAATTTCACCATTAACAATAACCGAAAGTGCTCTAACAATCCAGAGAAAAATTCCATAAAATCATAACCAGTCGAAAAGATTCGGTCGATAAATTCTAACATTTTCCGTTCTGGATTACTATCATTAGTCAAAATCAGTTCGGTATACTCAAAGAAGACGGATGACGAGATAATGCCTAAAAGGTCTTCCACATCTTTTAATTCAATGCCTTCAGGTTTATATGCTCGCAGTTGGTCCAGGATGCTTTCCGCATCGCGTATTGAGCCGTCAGCGCGTTTACCAATAGCAAATAGTGCTTCTTCGCTGACTTTAATATTTTCTTTTTCTGCAATCCATTGTAATCGTTTAACAATTTCTTCAACTGTTGCTCGGTGGAAATCAAATCGTTGGCAACGCGATAAAATTGTGCTGGGTACTTTATGAGGTGCGGTCGTGGCAAAAATAAACTTTACATGTTTGGGCGGTTCTTCTAAGGTTTTAAGCAAAGCATTAAATGCCTGTTCGGTTAACATATGGACTTCGTCAATAATATAGATTTTATAGGGGCACGCGGTTGGCAAATATTTTATATTCTCGCGCAGTTCGCGAATTTGGTCAATGCCTCGATTAGATGCACCGTCAATTTCAATTACATCTAAACTCTGGGAATTAGTAATTTCTTGGCAAACCGAACATTTTTGACAAGGGGTTAAAGTTGGACCCTTAACACAATTCAGACTCTTTGCCAAAATTCGAGCAGTAGTTGTTTTGCCGACGCCTCGTGGACCAGCAAAAAGATAAGCATGGGCTACTCGATTATCTTTAATTGCCTTTTTGAGTGTTGTTTTAATATGTTCTTGAATCCATAATTCGTCCAAAGTTTGGGGTCGGTATTTTAGCGGTAAAACCTGATAATCCATACTTATTAACCAACAGAGTCGATAATATCAAACATAACGGTCGTGCAGCAAATTCGCATTCGCCCAAAGAGGTCTTTAAATGGTTTTGGCTCCAACCAGGCACTCCGACAACTAATTTTAGCACTACTTACCGTTGCTACCTTCCGGTCCTGGCGGGGTTTGTAGGCAAAATTATTGTCGGACCCGGTCTTCATCGTCAAAACCAATTAAAGTTTAGGCTCTTTGGGGAATACTCTATTTGCCTTATCAATCCCGCATAAGCCGGGTTTCGGGTTACAGAGGACCGGCAGCCCTCCATCTAGCACGACCGGAAAGATAACAGGTTTCATTGGGTAAATTAACTTAGTTCTAATGTCCCATTAAAAGAACCAGTATAATTTGCTTTCTCATATTAAAAGAACTAAAGTAAATTCCTTCATCTGATGTTTGTTAACTGACTCTATTGTTTGAATTGTGCTGGTTCAGGAAACAAGGGCTGAATGTCAAATGAATTCATCAAAACGCCGGCTTCCACCATTCTGCTCATTAAAGTAATCACAGCGCCTTTATTGATTTCAACCAGTTTTTGAAATTGTGGTAAGTAGACATTTTGATAGCGGTTCGGGTCTAAATTATAGAACTTCAAAAACATTTTCCGCGAATCTTCCACATTAGCATCAACAAAAGCAACCGTTGCATCAAGTAATACTTTCAGTTTAGTTGCAATTCTTTTCTGGTTCTTAATTAGTTTAGCGGTTATCGTATAGGCTGAGCCGGGAAATGGTGCTACGATATTTTTCGGCAGAACTGCTTCAACTAATGCAACCAGACCTTGATTCAAAGCCGAAGTTCGCTCTGGTTCTAAGACTAAGATTGCATCCAGTTGATTTTGGCTCAATGCAGAAACTAATGCGGAATTAGGCATTTCAATTAATTTAATTTCTGTCTCTTTAATGCCTAATTGTTTCAACACCACTGGTATTAGTTCTCGCACCTGAGGCGGATAACCGAATCTTTTATTTTTTAGTCCTTTTAAGTCTTTAATTTTCGTCTTATTAACTGGATTAATAAAGATGGCATCAATCGGAATGGAAACGCGGAATTCAACAGAACTTAACACTTTGAATGAATCTGATGTAATAGGAACATATTTCAGTAAAGTTGGCCAAGGCACAATGGCACAGTGGATTTTTGCTAAAGTCAAATCATTTAGCATTAGGTTCGGGTCAGAATAATAAACAAATTCTGGAATTATCCGTTCGTTCTTAAAAAAGTTTTTTTCTTGAGTAACTGCAAACACTACTGAACTAACCGTGCTATCACACCCGATTCGGACAGTAACGGGACGACTTTCCTGCCACTGCGGATAGACAATAATAAATATCAAAACTAATGTTAAAATCGCAATAATAGCATTAAGTAATTTCGTCATTTTTCACCCCTTATCTTGCCACAGAGTTTTAGCATCCACTTCTCAGTCGGACTGAAGAAAATGTTACTGCAGTCAAACATTGAACCCTGTAGCATATTTTATTTAAGGTTGTTTTTTGATACTTTTTACCTTTTGGGAATATCTCATACATTTTTTGTTCATTTTTTCCGATTAGAAATTTGCCTTCTTAAGGTTGCCTTTTGATTCTTTCACCTTTTGGGAGTATCTCATACACTTTTCTGTTCTGTTCACTTTTTTCCGATTAGAAATTGTTTTCTTAAGGTTGTTTTTTAATTCTTTCCCCTTCTTGAAGTATCTCGTAGGCTTTTTTCTGTTCACCTTTTTCCCGGTAACAAACTGCTAAATTTCGATAAGCGGATTGATTTTTCGGATTTAAGGCTAAAACTGTATTAAACGAGACAATTGCAGAATCATACTTTTTAAGATTAGTTTGGACTGCGCCATAAAACAACATCAATTCTTCAACTGCTACTGGGTCTAATCCGCTGACAAAAACCTTTGATAAATTAGAAGCCAGTTCAGCCGGTGTTGTATTCTTTAGACTTGGAAAGTATAAATACCAGTAGCCGGTCTTAAAAGTCTTTCTCTTATCAAGTTCTTGTTCCACATCTTTAATCAATTCTGTTTTAATTTCCCAATAGCCTTTTTTCATATCATCAACTCCTGCAATCAGACTACGAGCCAAAGATTCTTTTAATGATGACAATGGCAATAGAGCTAATTGCGTGATTGAACTGAAAATCTTTTCGGCTTCAGTATCAGCGCCGGAGCGATATTGGGTAAAGCCTAAATTAAACAACGCATCATAATCTAAGGGATTATAGCGCAGGACTTCATTAAAATAATTACTGGCGAGACTAAGATATTGTTTTTGCTGGGTTTCGGTGGTAAAAGTATTTGCTTTTTGTAATGCGGATGAGCCGGCATAGAAATAACTGCTACTAAGCAGATTAATAATCAGATAAATCTCGTTACTCATACCGGCTAATTTTGTCATTTTCGGTTTGGCTTTTAACGATTCGGCAATATAACTTTCAAGTTGTTTTGTGCCGCGCAATTCTGATAACTTAATTAAGACCGTTTCGGTTTTAGGCGAGTCGATTTTTAATTCCGTGCTTAACAAATCTTTGGCTTTATTAAGGCTATTAGTGAATTGTTTGACCGATTTTTCATAATAAAACAAAGAAGAATCCCAGTCCTGCTTTTTAAAGAAATATTTCCCTAAAATGACATTAATTTGTGGGTTGAGCGAATCTAATTGAAAAAGTTTATCCGCAATCCCTTTAATTTTTGCGACACTGTCGACTGTGCTATAAATCTGGGCTAATTGTAAATAACCTTGAATATTTTTCGGGTCAGATTCTGTTGCCCGAGTAAAATATTTAATTGCCAGGTCGTAATTGCCCTTTTGATTCATAATATTACCTGCTCGGGTGAACGCATTAAACACCGTATATTGAATATTATTATCCTTAAGCATCTTATCAACATAATCTCGAGCATCGATAAAACAAGTATCAAAATTCTCGGCTGATTCAACTGATTTACCTAACTTTTCTAAACTCAATGCTAACCAGAACCGGGCTTCAGGATTTCCTGGATAACTATTTAGTGCCGATTGAAATTGCTGAAAGGCTCTTTCATACCGGCCACCTTGAAAATGGATTCTACCCCCGCGCAGAAGGGCATCCAAAGGTGTTGCACTATAAGCCCAGTTAAAAACGATTCCTAAAAGCCAAAGGCAAATTATCCATCGCCAAGACTTCATTAACACCTCCAAAATTGAGATTATGGGCAATGATGAAAACTGCATTCTGATATTTCATTAAACAAGCAAAATCAATCTTTTCCAAATTCGATACTAAAAAATTAAGATTATTATAATTTAACATATCTTTAAAGTCAACTATATTTAACATATTATGTCTAAATTTACCCAGAATATTATATGCTACCATAAGCAGACACATCTTTATCTTTAACATACCAAGTCTATATTTAACCAGAACATATACATTACCATTAAAAGAGCATCATTTATCTTTAACATAGCAAGTCTAAATTTATTCAAAGTATTTATGCTATCTTTTTATTTACTCACATCTGTAATTGCATTAGTCGTTGGATACGCTTTTCTATTGGTGGGTGGGTTGCAAAAAGATTAGAGATGGAACTCCGGTCTGAACCAAAAGGATTAGCAATAAAAAGATGGGCCGTGGCATCTGATGCGGACCGGAGTTTGCCTTGATAATTTTTGATTTTGGCTAAGGCTGAGGCTAAACCATTTGGATAACGCAACAGATAAGCACCAGAAGCATCTGCCAGATATTCTCGCTCGCGCGATATTGCGGCACGGATCAACCAGACTAAAATTGGTGCAATAATTGCTAACGCAATTCCCACTATTATTAAAACGCCACCGCCACTGCGTCGTTCTCGGTCTCTGCCTTTAGGCATAAAAAACATTGATCGCAAAAATATATCTCGAAATAAGATAATCAGACCACCGATAATCGCAGCCACGGTCATAATCAGAATGTCATAATTTCTAATATGCGAAATCTCATGCGCAATCACACCTTGAAGTTCTTCACGATTCATCATTGATAAAAGCCCGGTAGTTACAGCCACCGAAGCCTTTTGGGGATTACGGCCAGTAGCAAAGGCATTAGGCATTGGGTCAGCGATAATATAAACTTTCGGTTTAGGAATACCCGCGGCAATAGCGCATTCTTCAACAACATTATGAAGTTGGGGATATTTATCTGCAGAAGCAACTTGGGCTGATGAAAAGGCTAAGGCAATTTTATCCGAATTGTAATATAACAGAATATTATAAAAGATGATAAACAATCCGAAAAAGATATAACCTGCAGTTCCCCAGTGAAAGATTTGAACTAAGACATAACCGACGACACCTAAGATTAAACTAAAAGCAACAATAAAAAGACCTGTGCGGATTTTATTCTTATTAATTAAATCATACAGAGTTTGTCTCATACCTTAAAACTGCTATCCGCGATTTGCTATTAGTCTTGTGTAAACGATACTTTAACAGGTGCTTTTTCTGTTTCTGGAATCGTATAAAATTCTTCGGGTCGGAATCGGAAGATGCCGGCAACTATATTAGAGGGAAACCGTTCGATTATAATTTTATACGCCATTGCCTCATCATTATAAAATTGTCGGGCAAAGGCGATTTTATTTTCTGTAGCCGAAAGTTCTTCTTGAAGTCTTAAGAAATTCTCATTAGCTTTAAGTGTGGGGTAATTTTCTGCAACCGCAAACAAGGATTTCAGGGTTTCGGAGAGCGCATTATTGGCTTTAGCGGTCTCACCGACTGTTTTAGCCGAAAGGGCTTGGGCTCGTGCTTGCGTAACTTTTTCCAACAATTCCCGTTCGTGTTGGGCATAACCTTTAACTGTTTCAACTAAATTCGGAATCAAATCATATCGGCGCTTTAACTGAACATCAATCTGTGCCCAGGCATTTTTAACTCGATTCTTTCGACTGACTAAAACATTATAAGTGCTAACTAACCAAACAACAATAATCGCAATAACTATTAACAGAATAATCATAAATTACTCCTTATGCTGAATTCATCCAACCAATTAAAACACAAATTATAAACATAATGTTTGCGCTGATAATGTATCTGACAATAATATTAATAATACCTTTCATTTTTAAGAATGTCAATACCGAATGCAATGTGTCCAAGAGATACTATACAGTTTATGAGATTTAATTATAATGGATATGTGAAACAGGTCTTGAAATTAGCAAAAATTAATTTTAAACGTTTATTCAAAAACATAAAGCAATATGCAAAATATACCCCTTATCAATTATAAAGAATTAAGAAAAATCAACCCACAAAACGCCAGTCAATCTGTAATCGAATATCTTAAATCCACCGGTAATAATATCTCTCATACCGCAAAAGCATTCGGCATCAACCGCTCTGTAGTCTATGATATTATTGATAAATTCCGCCAAGGCAACTTAAAAGACCGTCCTAAAACACCTCTTCATCAACTAAGAAAAACAGATCCGGAAATCGAAACTAAAGTAGTCGCAATGAAAACTAAAATCCATCTCGGACCAAAAAGACTCTCCAGATATCTGTAATGTCTCCGCCAGGACAATCCGACACATCTTGCGAAGACATCAAGCCCAAATTAAAGAACTTATCCGTTCGAAGAAAAGAAAGAAGGAGAAAAGAGAATGTGTTGACTGGTATTCAGCCAAACCTTTTGAGATTGTCCAAATTGATGTCAAACACATCCGTGACCAAAAAGCCTTAACCATCGAGCAGATTATCCATCTTGATACTTTTAAGATACCTAATTATCAGTGGAGTGCGTTGGATGTGAACTCGCGTTTTAAGTTGATTGCTTATTCGCAAGAGAAGTCCTGGATCAACGGGTTATTTTTTTATTTTTGGGTGATATCGTGGTTACGCTCGCATAGGGTGAAGTGTCAGATTATCTTTACGGTGGATAATGGTGAAGAATTTGGTGGTCGGTCGTGGTTAAAAGTAAAAGAGTTGCGGAAATTACTGATTGGTTTTGGTTGTCGGTTGGTTCAGAATCACAAAGGGCATCCGGAAGAGAGCGCCCATTTAGAACGGTCGCATCGGACCGATGATGAAGAGTTCTATATTCCGAGAGTGTTTAAAATCAAATCCGAAGCCGAGCTTCTGACTGAAGGGTTAAGATACAATTACTATTACAACAATTATCGGGAGCATTCAGCACTTGACTTTAAGACACCATTTGAGTATCTTAAAGAGCAGATGCCGGATATTGATGATAATATTCGTAAGGTTGTACCGATAATGTTAGATAAAGTAGCGGTAGAATTAGGTCCTTGGAGTGGATACCATGTCTTGGCGCCGCACCGAAAATGTATGTAGTTCTATTCTAAATCTTGCACTACCAAGAAGTTTACCCTTAAATCTTTGTACCTTTGAACTTTTGCACCTTTGTACCATAGTCTTTCTGGAAAATCTTCCCCAAAATCTTGACACTACCCAAATGACCTTTTGCAATGTCCCCATAGAGTTGAAATAACCGAAAGGGCTTAAACAAAATCTCCAGAATTAAAAATCACAAATTCTTGCCGTATCAGCGCTGTCTGCACCAGATATGCTTCTTTTCTGGGATTGGGGAATCTCTTGACTTACAGCAGGATTTAATGTATTATTTATTCAAAATTATGTAACTTTACATAATAAAATATCTCTGATAAAGATGTATGTCGCACAAACGCAAAACTGCAATTAATTGATTAGTAGCAAAATATGGCTGAACTCAGGCAGATTATCTTAATGTTAGTAAAATATCCTAATGTCAACCACTTGAAAAAATGAATCAGTTTAGACCCTCAAAAGAACCTTATAAATCTCGGCTAATGCAAGTCAAACATTACCTTACTCAACATAAACTTGATGCCTTCTTAATTACAGATTTATCTAATCTTTTCTATTTAGTTAACTACACCGGCTCTAACGGCATGCTTTTAATAAAGAAAAATCAAGCCCTACCGATTTTCTACACTGATTTTCGTTATCAGACGCAAGTATATAATGAAGTCTACAATTGCCAAATAAAAATAGTTAACCGCAATCTTTTTACCCAATTTCCCACAGAAGACCTTGACCCAATCTCAATCTGTGGATTTGAAAGCAATCATCTCACTTATGCCAATTATCAAAAATTAAAACTGCAGTTAAAAAATAAAGTCAAATTAATACCGCGGGATGATGGATTTATTGAAGAATTACGCTCAATAAAAAGTAATTTAGAATTAGAAAAAATAAAAAAAGCAGTTGCCATCACCGATAAAGTTTATAGGAATATTTTAACTAAGATACGACCCAACGTTACCGAAAAAGACCTTGCCAATGAAATTGACTATCAATTAAAAAAAGAAGCAGATATAGCATTTCCTACGATTGTTGCTTTTGCCGAAAGGAGTGCCTTACCTCATGCTCAGCCGACAAATCGTAAATTAAAAAAAGGTGATGTCATACTTTTTGATTTTGGTGCTCGCTATGACTATTATTGTGCTGATATGACCCGCACCATAGTTTTGGGCAAAGCAACTGCAGAAATAAAGAAACTCTATGATATTGTATCCAGTGCTCAAAAAAAAGCCCAAGCCAAAATTAAAAGTGATGTCTGTTGTGCTGATATTGATAAGACTGCACGCGAATGGATTCAAAACCAAGGATACGGCGAATATTTCGGACACGGCTTAGGTCATGGTGTTGGTATAATGGTGCACGAAAAGCCAATGTTAACCACAAAGAGCACTGACAAATTAAAAACAGGCCAGACCATAACAATCGAACCTGGAATCTATCTGCCCCAAAAATATGGTATCCGCATAGAAGATTTAGTTTTAGTTAAAAAAGATTGCGGCGAAATTTTAACCCTCAGCCCTAAAGAATTAATTGAAATCTAACCCATTATGCTAAGAAAAAAATTAAAACCAAGCCGACACATTAAATTACAACAAAACCTAACCCAATAAAACTATTATGATTACACCTAATGATTTTCGACCTGGACTTTTAGTTCGATATCGCGATGACATTTGGGAAATAGTCGAATACCAACGCGTAAAAATTGCCCAACGCCGTGCCTTTGTCCGAACTACCTTTCGCCACCTACTAACCGGCAAGACAATTGAAGAAAATCTCTCTTCCGAAGAAAAACTGGAAGAACTACAAGTCGAGCGCAGAAAATGCCAGTATCTATATAACGATGGCGAAAACTATCACTTTATGGAACTTGAGCACTACGACCAATTTGCCCTATCAAAAGAGATTTTAGGTGATAAGGTTCTCTATCTTACAGAAAACACCATCGTCGACATTCTATATGTTGAAGCCAAACCCCTAACAATAGAAGTACCCAACTTTGTAGAACTAACCGTGGTCGAAACCGAACCTGACTACAAAGGCGATACCGCAACCGGTGGTGGCAAACCCGCAAAATTAGAAACCGGTCTTGTAATATCAGTCCCTTTCTTTATTAAAGTTGGTGATAAAATCCGAATCGATACCAGGTCTAATTCATATGTGGAAAGAGTCTAAAGAATTTTACACCTAAAGATAATCTAACTCTTATGGAGAAAGAGTCTAAAGATTTTGCAACTAAAGGCAATCTAATTATTATTAAGAAAGAATCTAAAGATTTGTGTCTGAAAGAGTCTAAAAAATTTGCAATTAAAGGTAATTGTTATCAGTTAAGGATATTTCCATCCAATAAAGCAATTACTTTCGTTGATATGTTATTTTATGTTTAAGAAGATACTGATTGCTAATCGTGGTGAAATTGCCATAAGAATCATTCGCACTTGTCATGAACTAGGCATTAAAGCGGTTGTCGTCTATTCTGAAGCAGACAAAGATTCTTTGCCAGTTAAACTCAGTGACGAAGCAATCTGCATCGGTCCGCCTTCGGCTGAAAACAGTTATCTCAATATTCCCCGCATTCTCTCTGCAGCTGAAATTACCGGTTGCGATGCCATACATCCTGGTTACGGCTTTTTAGCCGAAAACCCTGACTTTGCTGAACAATGCGAAGCCTGTAATCTTCGATTTATTGGTCCAAAATCATCTATTATCCGCTTAATGGCTGATAAATTGCTAGCAAGAAAAAAAATGCAAGAAGCCGGCTTAAAAGTTGTGCCCGGCTCGCCAGATGCAATTGAATCCATTAAACAAGCCCGGCAAATTGCTCACGCTCTCGGTTATCCCATAATATTAAAATCTGCTGCTGGTGGTGGTGGTAAAGGAATGAGGATCGTAAGACAAGAACGCGATTTAGAAACCAACTTCCGTTTAGCCCAAGCTGAAGCCCAAGCCAGTTTTAATGATGCTCGTGTATATATGGAAAAATATTTTGATAATGCGCGTCATATTGAAGTCCAAATCTTGGCTGACTCATACGGAAATGTAATTCATCTCTTCGAACGCGAGTGCTCCATTCAAAGACGTCATCAAAAACTTATTGAAGAAACTCCATCACCTTTATTAGATGAAACATCTCGTCTTAAAATCTGCCAAGACGCGGTATTAGGTGCCTCGGCTATTAATTATGAAAATGCCGGCACTATGGAATTCCTTATCGTTCCCCGGACTGATGACCCTAATAACTTTGATTACTACTTTATGGAAATGAATACTCGTATTCAAGTAGAACATCCGATAACAGAAATCATCACCTGCGTTGATATTGTCAAACAACAGATACTCATTGCAGACAAACAAAAAATCGATACCACCTTACCATCATTAAGAAATCCCCATATCTATGCGCTGGAATGTCGAATAAATGCTGAAGATGTCTCTAAAGATTTCCAGCCAGCACCAGGAAAGATTACAGCATTACAATTTCCCCAAGGATTAGGTGTTCGCGTTGACTCGCATATATATGCCGGATACAACATTCCCGCATATTACGATTCGCTCATATGCAAAATTATCACCTGGGATACTTCCCGGCTAAATGCAATTGTACGAATGGAACGAGCCCTAAAAGAAATGGTTGTTGAAGGTATTAAAACGACCATCCCGTTTCACCTAAAAATCTTAAGTCAGTCGGATTTTCGGCAAGGTAAATTGTCAACTTCATTAGTTGAAAAAATAAGATTAAATTCTAATGACTAACATTGAACTGATTAAAAATTTAGACTGTTTATTGATTACACCTGGCTGGCATTTTGTCATTATCAGTATCTATCTGTGTTGCAGTTTTGGTGTTAACTGATATTACACCATCTGTTTTGCGTATGAATGACTATACGCCTTCTACTTCTAAGATAAGTACAGCTGTCTCTTTTTCTTCATTTCTTAAATCTGTTATTCGTCAATCTGATAAGGAATTATTAGATTATGCTCAACGCTTTGCGAAGTATTTACTTGGTGTGGATGATATCTTGATGCACACTATGCCTTATGAACAAAAGTCTTTGGCAAATCTTTCGACTTTTCCGCATCATTCTTTTCGCTTTTGCTCAAAAACCCTGTCCAAAGAATGGCAGATGCCACTCTATTTTTTTGATGATGTCTTATTGCGTTATACTGAAAGTGAATTCAATTCGCTTTCTCCTTTACAAAAACATCTTGAGATTCTTCGTGCTGAATCTGAGGCACGATTAATCCATCATAAATTAAATTTTTCTCGGCTCTCAGATTGGGAATACCAACAAGCAATCTGTCGAGCCTTAGGAATTTTGCCTATGTATCTTGAAGACCAAATAGAAGAATTATTAACCTGTCCCGGTTTTCGCACACCTACAGAACGAGCAGTTGATTATGATAATATCGACCAATTTATCAATAACTTGGATATGCTCAAAAAAGAATTGGGCACAGCCTTAGAACTGACTTATGCGGTCCTTTTGTTAAATGGTGTTAAATCGAATACAAAATTTTTTTATTATGCTCAGAAGCTTGATGTATTGTTATCCCGAATCTCCAATCTACCTGTAGTTTCCAATCAACTTAAACATTGGCAAAGTACAGATAGTCTTGATGCCCAATTGACATTTCTTTCGATTCTACGCAATCAAATGGCAAAGACATTGCCGGCTCGTAATTTTGATGAAGATAACTTTTTATTTACTAACTTATTAGACCAGAATTGGCAACGATCAAAATCAATTAAAGGTTCAAAAGATGTCTTTGCAATATTAGACACTATCTTACTTACCCATTGGGGGTTTACTGTTTATATTGTCATAACTGAAAAAGATGAATACCTTTTAGAAATTGTCTTTCCGACAATAAATGTCTGGTGGCAGATTGCTGATAGTTCACAAATTTTATTTGTGCCGCCGGCAGTGAAATATCATTACGACTATCGGTTCTTAATTGCAAAAACAATCACTAATATTGCTGATATGCATATGAAAATTGGCCGAGAAATTGACCAGGCGCACAAGATGTATTACAGTGCAGTAAAATTATATCCCAATTATCCAATTTTTCTCAACAAATTAGTTCAACTCTATCTTAAAACCGGACAGGTCCATTCAGCCCTTCATCAGATTAAAGAAATTTCTCAACATTATCCTGATGCGGTTGAGATAAACCATCTGTTGGGTCTTACATATTGTTTACTTAAAGATTATGATAACGCCATCCCCTATTTAGAAAAAGTTATCGCCATAAAACCTGACCTTATTGAGGCTTACAACAACCTTGCCAATTGCTATTATCAGAATGGAAAATTAGAACAAGCACAAAAAATTTATTCCCGACTTTTAATACGACAACCAGATTATTTTGAAGGTGTCTTTGGTTTAGGAAATGTCTATTTTCAATTAAAGCAATATGCGCAAGCCTTACACTATTTTGAAAAAGCCTTAAGAATTACTATGCATAATCAACTTGAACCGCAAGAGAAAGAGTCGCAATTGATTCGGACTTTATATAATCTCGCTCAAACTTATTATGAATTAGGTGAAATCGAAACCAGTATCAAAACATATAAAGAAATCTTAAAATTAAAACCAGACCATGCCTCTGCTTGGTATAATCTCGGCATCATCTATCGAGACCAAGGCGAGACCAAACAAGCCATCGAATGTATTGCCCGAGCCATTCGCATAAACCCTAATCTAATGCGATAAACAAATGCTACAACCGAAATTATCATATGAACTGGAGAGACTTTTATAAAAAGAATTTTCTAAGAAAATCCTATCTGCTCCAGACAAAATCAAAAGCAAGTGAAACAAACCATAAGTTTCTTCGACAACCTTTTACCTTTGATTACAAAATCTATTATGACACTAATAGCGCATCACCATCAAACCGGCTGACCGTAGAAATCCTGAGCGGTCCGTTAAAAGATAAGCAGTTAGAAATAGAGCAAGAAATAACTGATTGTAAAATGAATCTCTTTTTGAAATCAAAAGACGAAACCATCGCCCGGTCATTAATTGACCGCAACCTTCACACTAGTGAGATAATCTATTGGGATGTAATGGTAAATCCTAAATACCGAATGAAAGGCTTGGCATCTTTTATGACCAGATATATGCTACGAGAATTACTGCTCCTTCAAAAAAAAGTTAAATTTATGATTCGAATGATAAGAATCTATCAACCAACTGATACTACGATTAGATTACAGAATCTGGGAATCTGCATCATTGCCCATCGCTTAGGTCTTACTTGTGAATTTGATTTACCTAAACTGCTCAACCCGCAAAATATTATTAAAGTCGAAGTCATTCCACCTGAAATGGAGACCGTTCATACTGAAGTTACCTTACCACCATGTTATAAAATTGACTTACAATCTTACCCTTATGTGCTTATCGGATTTATCCTTGACCCCAAAACTAAAAAACCGATTACAAATTATGATACTTATCTCCAAATCAAATATTCGCCTGAAGTGATGGCGCAATGGATTAAAAGCAAAGCTATTGTAATTGGTAATGGCAATTATCTCTTAAAAAAAGATGGCTTTGATGATTTTGTCAAATGTCTGGCTGAAGATTCTTATGAAGCCGAAGTTTTCCGCAAAAAACTTCAGAGCTACTAAATGCTAAAAAAATTAATCACTGTTAGCCGTTTTTCCCTTCACGATAAACTGGCATCTGGGCGAAATGTAAACTATGGTGTCTAATTTACGCATTGTTAAAAATTGGTATCTTGTGATTGACAAGAATCTCTTAAATCCTAAAATTGGCTGTGGGTTGGTTTTATCCCATATTCGCCGTTATCACAATATCAGTGAGATGTTGCAAAAAGCACTCAATGTCTATCATATCCGAACTCTTTTCGCCGATAAACCTGCACAAGCACTTTTAGAAGATGACGCTATCGTCAAAGAATTCTGTAAAAATGCGTTATCTATGATGCCCCTGCATAGTAATTTACAAAATTCTTTTAGCATTCAGCAGGTATTCCTTCTCATCGACCCATCGGAAGACACTGGTTGGCTTTTAGGTGCTGCGGAAAATCGTCTGCAGTTTCTGAACTACTATAAAGATGTTGTCCCGGTGTTAATGAAAAAATTTGGCATTCTCCTTAGCGGTTCAACCCCAAGACTCCTGCCTTTAGGCTGGCAAAATCTTTATGATGTCTTTGATGAAGAGTTTATCAAAAGCCACCCGGAAATCAAAAGTATTGAAATCTTATCGGTCTTAACCGACACGCGCTTTCGCTATCCTGTTTTAAGTATCGGTATAAACCTGTTGAATATAAAAACTGCAGATGCGGTGCGAGAAAAAGTGTTGGAAGTCCTAAAACCACCTTGCCAATTAAAATGAAAATTGCTTACTGCCTGACTTTTATGCTGCAAAAAGATAAATACCTTATAATTCAAACGAGCAAAACCATATTACTATCAATTAAAATAAAAATTGCTGACTGATTATATGCTGTTATTAATATCAAGTAAAATAGAAAATTGCTTCCAAGTATGATTGCAAACTATTCTCAAGGACTGATGAAAAGAACTCTTAAGAGAAAATCGCTTTCAAATATGATTGCGGTAGAATCTTAAAAATGGATAAAGAGAAAATTACTTACAAATACGATTACAGAACAATCTCAAAGATGGATAAAAAGAATTCTCTCGATTTATTACAAATAACATCTCTCTTAGAGCCAGTGGTTACTAATCAGCAAATGCGTAGTCTTGATATGGCAATTAATAGCCAATTTGGTATACCCTTAATTTTGCTGATGGAAAATGCCGGTCGCGCGGTTGCAGAATGTGCGATTGAATATCTTCAAGTCCATAATATTGTCGCGCCCAAAATTCTTATCTTGGCTGGTCCAGGTAATAACGGCGGCGATGCTATTGTCAGCGTCCGATATTTGGTAAATCGATTCCCTAAAATACAGATTATCCTTTTGATTCTGCCCAAAGCAAACTATCATAATGATGCCTTAATAAACTATGAAATCATTAATAAATTTATTAGTCAAAGCCAACCTCTGGCATCAATAATCAAAATCATTGAAGTTACCCATACCAGAAAATTATCCCTGATAAAAAATTTTAATCCCGACCTTATCATTGACGGCATATTTGGCACTGGTTTTAGAGGCACTCCTGAAGGTGTTTTTCGTGAGGCGATCGAATTAATTAATCAATCTAATGCATATAAAATTGCCATTGATATACCCTCAGGAGTAAATGGCGATACCGGTGAAATTTGGAACCTTGCCGTTAAAGCCCATCAAACTGTCTCAATGGGTTTATATAAAAGAGGACATTGGCTTTATCCTGGTAAGTCGTATTGTGGTATGGTCAAAATTGCTGACCTGGGCGTTGCCTATAATAATCTCTTTACTACGATAATCAGTTCAAACAAACCGCCAAAACTTAAATCGCTGTTCTCAACAGAAACTTACCTTTTAACTTCTCGGTTTATTAAACAAATTTTTCCGGCACGAAGACCAAATGGCCATAAAGGAACTTTTGGTTCAGTCACCGTCCTTGCTGGTGGTAAAGGCTATTCTGGTGCTGCTTGTCTTACCAGCCTGAGTGCCTTAAAATCTGGCGTTGGTTTAGTTCGCTTATGTTTTCCCATAAGCATTAATTCCGCGGTAGAGAAAAAATTAACTGAAGTGATTAAAGTGCCCCTACCAACCACTTCAGAAGGAACCTTAGCTTTATCAGGCTTTGACCAAATAAAAAAACTCCTTGACCAAACAGATGTTCTAATAATTGGTCCAGGCATTACAACCCATCCCGAAACTAAGGCATTGATTCAAAAGGTCATGGTCTCGTCTAAAAAAATACCGATCGTGCTTGATGCTGATGGCATAAATAATATTACAATTCCAATGTTATTAAAGTTACCGGCAAACCAAAGGGCCCATATAGTCCTTACGCCACATCCGGGCGAATTCAGTCGACTCATCGGAATCGCTCCAGAAATAATTAATCGCGAAAGAATCGATTTGTGTGAACTCTGGGCAAAAAAACTTGGCACCAACATAGTCTTAAAAGGTGCCCCAACTGTAATCGGAACACCTGACGGAAAAGTTTTTATTAATCCAACAGGTAATTCCGGACTTGCCAAAGGTGGTAGTGGTGATGTCTTAACTGGCCTTATTGCTGGTTTTATTGCCCAAGGCGCCACACCAATATATGCATCTTGTCTTGGTGTCTATCTTCACGGACTAAGTGCTGACTTGAAGGTAAAATCCACAACGGAATATTGTTTAACCGCCTCTGACTTAATTAATCAATTGCCCAAAGCCATTAAACAGATCTTAAGCCCTGAAAATTCTCAAAAAGATATAAAAAATTGCAAGCCGTAAAGCATAATTGTTTCAGACCCCTCAGTCCATCTTTATTCTTTTAAGTGAGTTGAACTTATGATATCCACCCTAAAGTATGACAAATAATAAAAATGCCTTTGGGAAAAAGGTTGATTATTTGTCTCGATTATTTACCTAATGCTAAACGATGGGCAAGGATTGATGGCAGTCCTGATTTTAATATCTTTTGCTGGGCCAATTTAATATTATATTCGATGCGTTCACATCTAATACCATTGGTCTCATTATCAATGATGACAACACACGCTCGACAGTCACCATCGCGTGGTTGGCCAACACTACCGACATTAATCAGATACCGGCAATCGATATTAAATCTTGATACCTGGTGTGTTTGGATTGCTTGAATCTGTTTTCGTTCGATGTTCTGCTCAATAATTATTGGATAATGAGAATGCCCAATCAAGCCAATTGGCTGGTTAAAATATTGAAATTGTGCCTCTGCTTGATTTAACCGATATATATAATGCCAGTCTGCTGGTTCTTTAGGCGTGGCGTGAACCAAAAAGAACTTTTCCCATTCTACTTTGAGTGGAAGTTTGGCTAAATACTCCCTGCTCTCTTTATTCAACCTGTGTTTTGTCCATAGTAATGCAACTTGGGCAGGTTCATTAAAATTTGCAATGTCCGTTTTATCTAAAACCCCCCAATCGTGATTGCCGGCAACACAGAGACAATTAAGATTTTTAATCATTTCCACGCATTCATTAGGATTCGCCCCATAGCCGACAATATCCCCTAAACATAAAAACTGGTCAATTTTTTCTCGGCTTAGAAAATCTAGCACTGCTTGTAATGCTTCTAAATTAGAATGAATGTCCGAAAAAACGGCTATGCGCATAAAATCAAAGTCGACCACCTATATCTTTTTTTAGGCTGTGCTGAATATCTAAAAATTGCGGTTCGTTTAATCCTTAAAATCTTCCTAATAAGTAGAGCAAGATGGCTCGTTGGATATGAAGACGATTTTCCGCTTGGTCTAAAACAATTGAATGTGGTCCGTCAATCACATCGTCTGTAATCTCTTCCCCTCGATGTGCCGGTAAACAATGCATTACCCAATAAACATCTGGTGCATAAGACAAAAGTTGTCGATTGACTTGAAATTTCTTAAAAATTCTTTGTCTTTTTTCCGACTCAGATTCCTGTCCCATAGAAACCCAAGTATCCGTATAAATAAATTCACTTTCCGCAACCGCAGATTCTGGTTCATTAAAGAGTTCAATTTTACTGCCACTGGTTTTAGCCAATTCTAAAGTTTTAGTTAAAATTGATGGGTTTGGCCCGTATTCTTTGGGTGTTGCGATTTTTAAGTGAACGCCTAAAAGCGCTGATGCCAGCATTAAAGAATGGCAAACATTGTTACCATCACCAACCCAAGCAATTTTTATATCTTGCAACTTACCAATTTTATCATAGATAGTTAAAAAATCGGCTAAAACTTGACAAGGATGCTCTAAATCAGAAAGCGCGTTAATAACCGGTACCGTGCTGAATTTACCTAATTCCACTACGGTATTATGACTAAAAGTTCGAGCGCTAATCACATTTACCCATCGGCTAAGATTTCTGGCAACATCCGCCACTGACTCGCGTTTTCCTAAACCAATATCGGTAGGTCCCAAATAAATTGCTGAACCACCTAATTGACGAATCGCAACTTCAAATGTAACTCGTGTTCTTAAGGACGGTTTCTCAAAAACTAAAGCCAATATTTTTCCTTCTAAATACGGTAAAGTTGGTTCAAACTTTAGTTCGTCCCTTAAATCGATTGCCTTAAAGATTAGTTTTTGAATTGTATCTTTTGATAAATCTAAAATACTTATTAAATCTTTTTTCATTTATCCTTCTTTCTAAACTGCTTGGTTTTAACCACTGATTTTCATTGAGTGTTGATTGTTGCTAAGATAAGTAATTTTTTTTGGTAAAAATATTCTCTGGGTATTGATTGTTAGGGGTAATTTGTGAATTGCTTATAATTAAGAAATCTGCAAAATACATTTTTTGTTACGCCAACACCCATCCGATAAATTCTCAAAGTGACCGATCATTTAAAAACCAGTATCTAAAGTTTCCCTTTTGTTCTTGATATCTTTGTGGTCTGTTTTCGGGTCCTCATAATATATACTTTGTTAAGTCTTTATTCTCAATAATATCTTTCAATTGACTCTGCACATAATCTCGAGTTATCTTAATCTGTTGAACATCGGGTGCAGGAAGTTTGAATAAGATATCTTCTAAGAGTGCATTCATTATTGTATGTAATCTACGGGCACCGATATTCTCCATTTGCTCATTTACTTGTGCCGCAATTTCCGCAATCGCAGATATGGCTTCGTCATCAAATTCTAATTTGACACCTTCAGTTGCAAGTAATGCCGTATATTGTTTAATCAGCGCATTTTCTGGTTCGACTAAAATTCTCTTAAAGTCGTCTTTATTAAGTGGGTCAAGTTCAACTCGAATCGGAAAGCGTCCTTGCAATTCAGGTATTAAATCCGATGGCTTGGCGTTATGAAAAGCACCAGCAGCAATAAATAAGATATGGTCAGTCTTAATCATACCGTATTTGGTAAAGACATTAGAGCCTTCAACAATTGGTAGCAAATCCCTTTGCACTCCTTCTCGAGAAACATCTGGACCAAAAGATTTACCCGCCCCAACAATTTTATCAATTTCATCTAAAAAGACAATACCAGAATTTTCCACGCGGGTTTTGGCTTCAGATACAATTTCATCCATATCAAGAAGTTTTTGGGCTTCTTCATTAGCCAAAACACTTTTGGCTTCTTTTACCGTCATCTTTCGTTTTTTGGTAGTTTTGGGGATAGCATCGGAAAAAACTTCTTGAATCCGCATCGATATTTCTTCGGCTCCGGCTTGAGAAAAAACTTCAATAAACGGTAAAACTGGTTTTACTGTCTCAATTTTAATCAATCGGTTGTCAAGTTTTCCATTGCGTAACATTTTCCGCAGTTTTTCTTTAGTCTCAGCCATTGATTGTTCTTCTCGTTTTGAGTTAGATTTGGTCTCGTTTGTAGGCCTTTTTCTTTCGCTTTGAGGCAACAATAGTTCTAAGATTCTTTCCTCGGCTAACACTTCTGCTTTCGGTGCAATCAACTGTAACTTTTCCGATTTTACCATATTAACTCCGATTTCCATCAAATCGCGAATCATACTATCGACATCGCGGCCAACATAGCCAATTTCGGTAAATTTAGATGCTTCAACTTTAACAAATGGGGCGCGGACTAACTTGGCTAAACGACGCGCAATCTCCGTCTTGCCAACACCTGTTGGACCAATAAGAATAATGTTATTAGGATAGATTTCTTCTTTTAATTTACCACTTACTTGCTGACGACGCCAGCGATTGCGTAGCGCAATGGCTACTGCCATCTTGGCTTTTTTCTGGCCAATAATATAGCGGTCAAGATACTCAACAATTTCTGATGGTGTCCAAAAATTATTATCTAATTTCGTATCAACATCGCCAGCAGCAAAAAGCTCAGCATCTCTTGTGGTTTTCAAAAGATTCTCTATCGACATATTAAAATTTTACCTTCTTGTTAACTAAAAGTCAAGCACTTTCCCGATTAAAATGCTGTTGGCGTGTAAATCAGGGAAAATCTATGTTAGTGTTGATTAAATTAGTTATCTGTTAGGGAAAAACACCTAAACGCCTTAATTCTTGTTCAGCTTTTTCTTTAAGTTTTCGATTCTGGGTTGTCTGATAAATTGTCTGCCAAATTTCAATTGCCATATCTTTAGCCCCACCACGGTCAAAAGCAAATGCGGCCCAGCGTTCGGTTATTGTCCAAGTCTCAGGTAATTTTGAAGCAATTTCAAAATAATATCCGGCCGAGACATAGTCTTTAGTTATCATATAATTGATAAAACCCGCATCAAATACTAACTGCCAATTTAGGGGATTGTTTGCCATTCCGTGATAAAGTAATTTCAAGGCTTCAGTATATTGCCGAGCATCCCAAGCAATAACAATTGCACCAAAATGATAAGCACCAATAAATCTTGGGTCCAGGGTGGTAAGAATATCAAATATATGGTCTAACCAGATAAATTTCCGGTCCGTGATTAAATGTTGGCCGTAATATTGAACTGCTCGCAACCAGACCAAATCTGCCATCGCTGTCTCATATTCAATCGTAAGTGGCTTTAAGAACTTGCCGGACGGAAAATACATCAATTCTTCGACAATACGAACTTGAAGTGATTTATGCCGAGAGGCATCGATAATACTCTGAATCTGCCAAATAAGAACAAATCCAATGGCAATAACCGGAATTACTATAACTCGTCGGATAATCTCGTTAGTCATCACTATAAGAATCTATACTGTTATCTTATTTAATAAAAAACTCTGCTTCAGAAATATCTGTCCCAAATGGCAATTGTGCAATTAGTGTTTAATTGCCAGCAATCTTTCATCCATTTTTAGAAGTCTTTGCGGGCTAAAATCTGACTGGCAATGAAAAGCATTAGTCCCGAATAAAAGATTGCATAAAGCACTGTGAGGAGTAAAGCATTGGTTTCAATAATTAAGTTATGCACGACCGCAGGTTTAACATTAAAATTGGAAAAGTTGGGTAGGATATAATATATAATATTAGCAAAAAGTTCATTGATGGGCGATTTACTCGCTTTGGCAAAAACTTTTAAGTCGCGGGTTAAATGGCCCATCACATATATTGCAAAAGTAAAGATCGAACTGGTAATCGGCGTAGAGAAAGTAGAAAAAAGAATTGCAACCGCAGTAAGTATCCACAATTGGCAAAAGGTCATAAAAATTGCCCAAAGAAGATAGATGTTGCTGGGAATATTCAACAAGAACATTATAATATAAAAGGCACCGGTCATAATCAGAATACTTTCAAAAAGCACTAACAACAAGCCTAAGTATTTTCCTAATACAAATTGCCAGCGCGGAATGGGTCGAGAGAGAATTAGATATATTGTTCGTTTTTCAACTTCTTTATACACCAATCGTCCTCCGACTAAGATGGCAATTAATACGGAAAAGAAAGTTATCGCATTCAATCCAATATCTTTCACCACTTTGGCTTCTTCTCCTAATGCCAAGGGTTTAATTACTCGGCCACTGCCAATTACTAAAATCGCAAAGACAATTATTGTAATAAAGACTTTATCTCGGACCGATTCCCGAAATGTATTTAAGATTATCCCGGTAATTTTCATCCTTGCTTGATATAGTTCTATTTTATAAAGTCATATTATATTTCTTTTAATCTTTCTTTCTGAATCTGGCTGATGAAGTGGTCTTCTAAGGTCTTGCGTCTTGGTTGAAGAGAGACCAATTTCGCACGGGTTTCACGAACGATGGTCAAAATCCGTTCCGCAGATGCTTCATCCGAGACAGTAATCAATGCTTTATTATCTCCTTCAATTACTTTTGTCGCAATTTTTTCTATTGCCCGAAGCGTCTTGTGGTCTAATCCTTCGGCAACAATATCTATCATTTCAACTTTCTCACCGAGAATCGTGTCCAATTGACCCGTGCTAATAAGTTTACCATTAAGAATAATGCCTACTCGGTCACAAATCATTTCCACATCGGTTAAGATATGGGTTGAGAAGAAGACCGTTTTCCCTTGTTCTTTAAGCGAGATAATAATATCGCGAAATTCTCGTCGGCCAATTGGGTCAAGCCCTCCCATTGGTTCATCTAAAATTACTAATTCCGGGTCTGTGACCATAACCTGCGCAATCCCTAATCTTTGCAACATACCCCGAGAATAGCCCCGAATAGGTAATTTAGCAAAAGGTGCCAAACGAACCAGTTCCAGCAATCGGTTAATCCGTTGACGAACATTGTCTCTAATTCCTGATACTTGACAGCAAAACTCTAAATACTCTTTAGCATTAAGATATTCATAAAAATAGGGTGATTCGGGTAAAAAGCCGATTCGCTTTTTAGTTTCAATGTGATTAGGACTTTTGCCAAATATTAAGGCTCGTCCTTTTGTGGGATGGGCTAAACCAACTAAAATTTTAAGTGTCGTGGTCTTGCCCGCACCGTTCGGACCTAAAAAACCAAAAATTTCATGCGCAAAAACTTCTAAATTGAGATTCTCAATTGCCCGAACCTTTTGCATCCGAAAACCAGTTCGGTAATCTTTAGTAAGATTTTCTGTAAAAATTACGCGATCCATCTGGTCTTATCTTTTACGAAAATCACTTATTAAAGTCTTATTATCAGTACCTGGTTTACAATCCAAATCTACACCTAATTAGAGCAAAACTATTGTCAATTATAACTAATAAATATTAACTGTCAACTAAATATTTAACTGTCAACCTTACCATTGGCAGAAATTATCGTTATTTACCATAGGAGGATATATCTTTATTTTTAGCATAGCAAGTCTAAATTTACACAAAATATTATACCCTACCATAGGTAGACAGATACTATTTATTCCAACTCTGCGCTCGCAAAATTTATCAGAAATTATATATATTTTATTATTATATTATTTAATAAACATAAACTTGGTGCGATTGATTACAATTTAGTAGTATATGAAATAGTGAGATAGCAGAGTCTGATGTAAATATATATAGAGATAGCGCTAAGAATTTTGTGTAATTTCTTTTTCTTCCATACAGACTTATTCTTTCATTATCTGTTTTCTTTAACATATCAAACTAAAATTTACACAAAATATTATACCCTACCGAGAAAGATTATTAGCAACTTCTATTTCTCATTGTTGACTTGGGCTAAATAATACTTATAATCAATGTAAAATGGAATCATTTTTAGGTCGCTTTTATCCTTTATTCCTCGAATTCTTGCGCAATCTTTTTGGACAAAACATCAGAATAGTCCAGTCCTTGATATTAAACTACCAAACCTAATGACAGATTCAAGTCAGTGTAACGGCGCTAATTAAAAACCTTAATCAGTTAAAGTGTAACATTAAGCACTATGCCAACTGATTTATTAAACACTTATGAACAAGAGCAAAAGGTAATTTAGCGACTTTCGCATTATCTTGATTTTACAGCACTTGTTATTTCTTCTGCCTATTTTTATAATCGGCCAGCCTTTACAAAATCGGATACTTGTGGCAACCTCTGCTGATGGTCTTACATTTCATAAACTAAATATGATTTTTTGCGATTCGGCTGATGTGCCTGATGCTATAATTGGTCCGAATAACTCGGTCTATCTTTTTTATCAAGGACTCATAACTCATTGGTCTGATGGTATTAAAGTGGCAATTTCTAATAATGGCATAAATAATTGGCAACACTATCAAGTTATAATTCCTGGCACAGAGAACTGGCCCGGAAAGCCTTGCGACCCTGATGTGATTATGTTTGGAGATACTTTTAGATTATATTTTACTGGTGACCCAATTAATGATATGCAACCAGAAACTTATTCTGCATTCTCATTAGACGGTATTCATTTCAATTTGGAAAACGGTATCAGATTTCAAGTTGCGGGTTTTCCTGTGCTTGACCCTACTTTATTATGGACCAATGGAACTTTACAATATTTTGCTGGTGGTGCACCGGCAAATTTTAATTGGCACGCCCATTCTACTAATGGCTTACAATTTGTTCAGCAATCTAATTTTAATATCAATAACCTGATGATGGCAAATGGTATTTCTGCAATTACCAGTGGTTATCGTTTTTATTGTTTTAGCAACAATCCCAATGACCGTAATATTAGGTCTATTTATTCTTCTGATGGAGAGAACTGGATACTTGAAAATGGATTTCGGCTTCAACACGACTCAACCAATCCTTTAGAATATCTTTATGTTAAAGACCCAGCAATCGTTTATAAAGATAGTTGCTATATTATGTATTATGTTACGCGCAAGCGACCAAATTGTCTTGAAGAAACGCCAGACAATTCTCAAAAAATAATTATCTATCCTAACCCATTTTCAATTACAGTTCAAATTCGGTTAGGTTGTGACATAAAAAATATTAATATTTATGATAAAACCGGCAGGTTAATTAAATCGTTTGGGTCTGAACACTACATCTATTGGAACGGAAGAGATAATTATAATAGAATAGTTCAATCTGGTATCTATTTTCTTGGTTTTGAAAAGAAAGGAAAAAAATTTGTTAGGAAAATAATAAAAATAGATAAAATATATTTTGATGAATGAAAGAAAATATTAAAAAAATAAGTTATCTTGAAAACATTAAAAAATAAGTTTTATTAACACAAAAGGGATAAAGAAATAAAAATTTTAATTGTCGTGCTTAATAAAAATTTTAGCAACGATTGTAGAAATTTTGGTAAAATAAAGCCAAGATTATTCTTTTCCTCCAGATTTTTAATGTTACAGACTACTTTTTTAACAGACAGTTCCTGTAATCAAGACCTATACCTTCGCTTTAACCACTCACTTCCCTGACATCCTCGGTTACCTAATAGGTAAGCCGGTCGGCAAGCCAGGAGGCAAGCCAGGAGGCAAGCCGGGGGGCATACCCCTCGGCAACCCACCGGCATACCCTTCTGACCACCCAATCTACAAATATTCAGATTGTCCTTTTAGTAACCTAATGATTTAACCCCTCGATTATCAATAGGATAGTAGATAAAGTCACCTAATCCTTTACCTTCTCGGTGAAACAGACCCGCGGCTCATTTGATTAGCAAGGGTCGGGTTAGGCCAAAACCGGAAATATGCGCAGACTCAACCTAAACCCACTAAAGATACTAACCTACCCAATGGAATTTACAGTGCAATATACCGGTTAATCCATTGCTTATATCTTTATTACAAAAATCCGAGTAAGTCATTCCCAACCATCCTTTATAATCAAAGCGGAGTTTACGAACCCTCAGTTATTAATAAAAAACTCCTTGATAAAACCTAATTTTCTATTTAATGTTTAGATGCTTTATCTATCTTATTAAAATCCAATATGTTAATAACTATTAGCTCTTGTTGTCTTGTTTTGTTAAGTGACTTATGGTTAATTTTTAGTCAATGCAGAAAGGATTTTCGCAACCCTGACGGCAATTTCTGATTATCACATCTTTTTTGCCCTGATATAATTCTGTAGAAAAATAGCGTTCGGAACGGTCAGGTAAGACCGTTACCACAATCTTATCTTTGCCTATTTTCTTTAACACATTAATTGCACCTAAAACATTTGCGCCTGATGAAACTCCCACCATCATGCCTGATTTCTGGCATATTTCTCTTGCCATTTTAACTGCATCAATGCTTTTTATGGGTTCACACCAGTCGATAAGATTAATATCAACTAATGCCGGAACAAAACCTGTACCGATGCCAAATATCTGATGGGGCATAGGCTTTTTACATCCAGTTAATACCGCAGATTCTTCGGGTTCTACCGCGATAATTTTACATTCAGGATTTATTTCTTTTAATTTCCTACCAACACCAGTTAAAGTGCTGCCAGTGCCTACTCCGGCGACAAAAGCATCTATTCTTTTATTTTCCATTTGCTTGCTTATTTCTTCGCCGGTGGTTTTATAATGGCAAGCAATGTCTTCAGGATTCTCAAATTGTTTAGGTAAAAATACTTTGGGATTATTGTCTGCAATTTTGCGTGTTCTGGTTAATGCACCTTGATAAAATTCTTCTTGCGGAGTAAGACATATTTCTGCGCCTAACATAGTTAATATTTTCTGTCGTTCAATACTAACATTTTCTGGCATGACTATAATACACTTATATCCTTTAACTGCACAAACCATTGCAAAACTAATACCTGTATTACCACTGGTGGCTTCAACTATTATTGAATTAGGACTTAATTCGTGTCGACTTTCTGCTTGCTCAATAACATATTTAGCAATACGGTCTTTAATACTGCCAGTTGGATTTAAGAATTCCAGTTTAGCAAAAATCCGCCAGTTTTCGTTCTCATATTTAATGTTTAATTCAATTAATGGAGTGTTGCCTATAGCATCTAATACTGTGGAGATCGGTTCGGTGCGTATGAAATTTTCTAACATAGAAACGATTATAGCCAAACATTTTCTCTCGTCAAGAGTAAATACTTCCTTTTAAATAAAATCTGTTTTAAGGTTTAACAAGGTAGAGCAATTAAAAATATATAATTTTAATAATATTATTAAGATAAAAACTATTATTATTTATTATGTGGATAACTAAAGAATACCTAAAATACATAATAAACATATATAAACTTAATCCACATCCGATAAAATCTTTTTTGTTATTTGTGGATAAGAAAGATCAAACAGACAAATTTACTTTCTTTGTAGTGGATAATTACTACATTTTCAACAAGTTTTCCACAACTTATCCACCGTTTATTAACATTAGAACCTTTTGAATTTTTTGGGCAATATCCGGGTTTGATTTTTTAAGTTCTGTTATTTTTTCAATAGCGTGAATGACTGTAGAATGGTCCTTACCACCAAAAATTGACCCGATTTCTTTAAGCGACATTCCTAATAAGGTGCGTAAAAGATACATTGCAACCTGCCTGCCTAAAGCCAAATTCGCAGTCCGCTCTTTAGATTGCAACTGTTCAACAGTAACCCCAAATTGTTTCGCAACTACATCAATGATTTTCAATGGCTTAGGTTTTTCATAGGTGATATGTAGGTCTGAAAGAACCTGTTTACAGACATCTAAGGTTAGCGGAGTATTGGTTAAGGATGCGTAGCCGGCTAAGCGAATCAAACAGCCTTCTAATTCCCGGATATTGGTTTTTATGTTTTCTGCGATAAAGTAGATGATTTCCGGGTCAATGTTTATCGATTCAGTTTTGGCTTTATTATTTAGAATGGCAATCCTTGTTTCTAAATCTGGTGGTTTTAAGTCGCAGACTAAACCTGACAATAACCGTGAAACTAAACGCTCTTCTAAGGTAGGAATTTCTCGAGGCGGTCGGTCTGAGGTGAAAACAATCTGTTTACCCATTCCCTGAAGGTAATTAAAGAGATGAAAGACTTCTTCTTGTAACCGTTCTTTGCCTTTAAGATAGTGAATATCATCAATTAATAATAAATCTAAGTTGCGGTATTTATTATTAAAGGCGAATTGGTTTCTTTCTTGGATTGATTGGATAAGGTCTAAAAAGAAGAGTTCTGCGGGCGTGTAGCAAATCTTTGCTTGGGGATTGTTATTTTTGACATAATTGCCAATAGCGTGCAAAAGGTGAGTTTTACCTAATCCCACTCCGCCATAGATAAATAGTGGATTATAAGTTTTGGCAGGTGCTGTTGCTACTGCTTTACAAGCAGCATAAGCAAATCGGTTCGATTCTCCGATAATAAAATTATCAAAGGTATATCGCTCAATAAGTCGTGATTGATTGGTAAGTCGATTTGAGGTCTGATTATGAGTAGAGATATGTTTGGCTGCTGTAGTATTATTGGAATAAGTATTTTCTGTGTTGGTCGATTCAGGCGAAGACTCTTCAGGTATTACTGTGAAATTTATCTTTAGATTTAATTGAGTAAGAACCTGAGATAAAGCATTTGAATAATATTCAGAAATCCATTCAATAAAGAATTGATTTGGAGCTCCAACTTCTAAAGAACCGTCATCAAGATTAAGTGGTCTTAAAGGACGAAACCAAGCAGTAATCGCATCTTGATTAATTAATTCACTCAGACCGGAAATAATTTTTGACCAGACTTGCTCTTTCAATTCGCTCATCGACTACTTATCCACTTCATAAAAAGTTTTCCACAAAGTTTTCCACAAAACTTAATTTTATAAATGTTTGTAAAATAAAAACTTACCATAAACAAGCTAATTTTTCCACAAATCTATAATAATAATTTTTAATAAATTAACTAATTCTCGTCAACAACTTTCTGTATCGCGCAAATGCTCGCATCAATTTTATTAAAGTTTAGAGTTAAGTCAAGATATTTTTTAATTTTGGGAGTAAAAAATTTTTTCTGTTGCCAAAACCTATTTTGGGAATTGAAAGAATAAATTCGGTTGTTTAATTTTGTCTCTATTTTTTCAATTAATTTTGTGTCTATTTTTTCAATTGGTTCTACTTGGGAAAAGAATATATATGACTTTTCTCTGCTCTCATTTTAAGATATTTAATTAAACCTTGTCTGATTAATCGAGAATTTTGGGTGCGGACCTAAATCTTTTTACCAGCGACTACAGCTTGACCTAATGCAATTCCACCGTCATTGATTGGAACGGTTCGATTAAAATAGACATCAAATCCGGAGTTTTCAAGCAAGGAGACAATGCCGTTAAGAATTATTCGATTCTGAAAGACTCCGCCCGCAAGACAGACCTGAGATATTTTTGTTTGTTGAGATATTTTTTTTACGACTTCAACTGAAGTTTGAATCACCCATTGATGAAATAGATAGGACAACCTATTAGTTTCAACCCCTGAATCTCTTTGTTTAATGAGAAATTCAAAAATTGGTTTTGGTTCAATTATAAAAGTATCATATTGATAAACATCGTGGCTTGGTAAAGAACCTTTATTAGATTGTCTTATTAAATTTTCTTTAGGGTTATTTAAACTCAGCGCTGGTTGATAAATTTGTTTTGAGCGCGAGTCAATACGGTTATTAACTAATGAAATCGAATTTTGAATTATCTCATATCTTATTCTTTCTTTTGTTTTAGTGCTGGATGCAAAATTTATTGCTTCGGCCTCTAAACTTATCGGCGCCTCGGCTTCGTAAGTTTGTAAGGAGCAAGTGCCCAACAGATAAGCGACTGCATCAAATAGCCGTGCAAAACTTGATGTGAATATTTGATTATGAGTAAAAACCTTAGGTCTTTTTTTTAATAACTCTAATTCAATAAGATATGCTTCACAGATCATTTTCGGATTGGTAATTGCGCTATCACCACCAATCAGGGGTAAATATCGTAAATGTGCTAAGCGCTGGTAGTTTTGATAACTGACCAACATAAATTCACTGCCCCAAATATTACCATCAGGACCAAATCCAGTTCCATCAAAACTTAAGCCGATAACCGGAGGTTTTAGATTATGCTCAGCCATAACGCTCACAAGATGGGCAAAATGATGCTGGATTTTTAATAAAGGAATTTTGTGTTTTTCAGCAAATGCTTCAGCCAATCGAAAAGAAACATAATTTGGATGTAAATCACACGCGACAATCTCAGGCTTAATACTAAACCACTTCTGATACTTTGTTAGCATCTCCCAAAAGAAATCGATGCTCTCATTAGAACCAAAATCGCCAATATAAGGACTTAAGTAGACTTTTTTATCTTCACCTAAAGCAAAACAATTCTTTAAGTCAGAACCGAATGCCA
Organism: candidate division WOR-3 bacterium; assembly: GCA_026418155.1. Classification (NCBI taxonomy): domain Bacteria; kingdom Pseudomonadati; phylum Caldifarciminota; species Caldifarciminota bacterium. The sequence goes on from JAOABV010000001.1 coordinate 55,736, forward strand.
AAACTGGTTTTAGATTAACATTTTTTAGTTCAATCGGTGAAGGCACATAACCCCTTGAGCGCCTTATTAAAATTTGCCCCTGATAATTAAATACTACAGAATCATCGCACCGGGATTCAATTTTACGATTATGGTCAAGAATATAATCAACACATTTAGAAAGACGATTTTTTATATCTATAGCATTTGTGATAATCGGTGCATCTTTAGGGTTAGCACTGGTCATTACTAGTACTTTTAATTGACCAGAAGTTTTTTTTATAGTTTTATGCTTGTTATTGCCGAATGTTTCATGTGAAACATTTTTAGTCTCAAATAATAGTTTATGTAGTGGTGTATATGGTAACATTATGCCTAAATAAGCATTATTGGGCGCAACAGATTCTGCTATTTTTAATTTAGGATTTAGGCGCTTTTTTAGAAGCACGATTGGTGCAATATTAGATTTCAGCAAATTTTCTTCTTCTTTGTTAATAGTGCATAATTGCTTTATAGTCTTAATGTCTTTGCACATTAAGGCAAAAGGTTTTCGGGGTCGATTTTTTCTTTTTCTTAGTCTTCGGACTGCGGATTCATTTTGAGCATCAACTGCTAAAAGAAAACCGCCAATAGATTTTATACATAGTATTTTTCCTTGGTTTAATAATGAGACTGCCTTTTTAATAATTTCTTGGGAGTTTGCTTTTTTAATACCGAGAAGTTTGATTTTTTCTTGGCTTAGTAATGAGATTTCGTTTTTAATAATCTTTTGGCTGTTTTCTTTTTTAATCGTAAGTGGTTGGGAAATCGGGCTTAGGGTAAGATGGGGTCCACAGATATGGCAGGCATTAGGTTGGGCGTGGAATCTTCGGTCCTGAGGATTTTTATACTCTTTTTCGCAATCCGGACACATCTTAAACATAGCCATTGTCGTTCGAGGTCGGTCATAAGGGGTATCTAAGATTATGGAATACCTTGGTCCGCATTGCGTGCAGTTAGTAAAAGGATAATAAAACCGACGGTTTTTAGGCATTAGGATTTCAGCAATACATTCCTGGCAGATTGCTAAATCAGGCATTATGGAGACAGCACAGATATTGTTTTTAGTTTTAGGTTGACTGGCAACAATAGTAAAATCTGTATAGATTTTTGTATTGATTGATTTTACAATAATGCTGTCAATTTTGGCTAATTTAGGCGGCGAGGTTTTTAGGATACTTAAAAATTTTCGGCTATTTTTTCCTTGGCAGAAAATTAAGACACCTTGTTTTGTGTTTTTGACTATACCACTAAGATTTAATTTTTTAGCAACATTATAAACATAGGGTCTAAAACCAATACCTTGAACCTGTCCTTTAACTAAAATTGAGAGAGTTTTCATTTGAGAATAGAGTAGTTGTTCGCTAAAAGAATGCTTTTAATTCTTGGATTAGGTGTGATTTGATTCTTGTGTTTTGATTTGAAGTCTTCAAAGTTTGGGAGAACGGTCACAAAACCGTTCTTCTCCAAAAGGTGAGCAATTTTATTCTTATGTTTTGATTTGAAGTCCTCAAAGAGTAAGTCCTTGGTGGCAATAATGCGAAACCGGGTTAGGTATATTTTATTCTTAGGTTTTAAGTGGTTTTTTTTGGGCTGCAGGAAACAAGACATTGTTTAATATTAGTCGATAGCCAGGAGAGTTTTTATGCAATTCTAAATTAGTCTGAGGGTCGCCAATGCGATGTGCGAAATCTTCAGGGTCATGACCACCTAAAAAAGTAAATGTGCCTTTACCAAATTTTCCGTGGATGTATTTAACTTCTTCGGTATTAGGAACTTCACCTAATATCAAGACATTTTTCTTTATTTTATCTCGCCGGAATCCGCAGTTTTGTCCCAGAAATTCTTTGACCAAAGCAACATGGTTTTGAACCAGCATTGTTGGAACTGGGTCATACTTAGCCGAAAAATCGAAGAGCGAGAAGTAGACATTTGGTCCCCGAGCCGAAGATTCAATATAGGTATCAATATCAGAATGTTCATAGACATAAGGGTCAATGACGACAGTGAAATTTTCAAATGCCAAACAGTTAGCATAATTGAGTTTAGACATATAATTAGGGTCAACCGGGTCGCCATCAAACTCCTTAGGAACGATGTCTGTATTTTCTGCGGCCAAAGCGATATCAGGAGTATCAGTCGAAGAACACATTGCAAAGACCATCCCACCATCTTCTATATACTTTTTAATCTCTTTTACTACTGCCAATTTTAATTTAGATACTTTTTTGAATCCCAATGACTTAGCCATAGCAGTATTCAATATAACATCTTCTTGATACCAGTCGGCATGTCCGTGTCCTGCGAGAAATTTGCCATATTGTCCAGTAAAGTCTTCGTGGTGTAGGTGAAGCCAGTCGTATTCTTTTAATTTGCCTTGGAGCACTTCTTTATCCCAGATGCGGTCATAAGGTATCTTGGCGTATTCTAAGGCTAGTCTTACTGCGTCGTCCCAGGGCTCGTGATTTGGTGGCACATAGACCGCAATTTTGGGTGCTTTTTCTAAAAGCATTGCGTCCATATTCTCTTTTTCAATTGTCTGTCTAATGGTTATTTCTTGGCTGGGAGAGATTACTTCATAACGAACACCCCGAAGATTGCAAAGTTTTCTAATTGCTGGATTGTCAGCCATCAGAAACGAACCGCCTCGATAATTCAATAACCACTCAACATTTTCACCTGCTAAAAGACAATTATACGCAATTCCATAAGCCATTAAATGGTCGGTTTGAGTCAAGTCCATAGGAATCAATATCTTAGCATGGGTAAAAGTAAAAGAAAGAAAGGTTGAGAAAAGAAGGATTAATTTAGTGGTTCTGTGCATATTTTAGCTTGTGTCTCATTATTATAGTAATTATAGTAATTGTTTTGTTGGTTCTGTTTGTATTTTAGCCTTGTGTTTATTCTCATTGTATTGTTTTGTTGGTTCTGTTTATATTTTAGTCTTGTGTCACATTATTGTAGTAATTGTTTTTATTGGTTCTGTTTGTATTTTAGCCTTGTGTTTCATTATCTGTAGTAACATTTATTAATTCTATTCGTATCTTATCTCAATTTTATTCGTATCTTATTACAGCATTAATCGTCCTACCGATTAATTATTAGTGCTATTCGTATACAATCCGTGTGCCGATAGTGTTGTTGGTTAATGCAGTGGCAATATTGCTCGGGTTGGTAATAATACCAAATCGAGAACGGTCCTTTTCAATAAACTTAATTAATGCTTGGATTTTCGGCTTCATACTGCCTTCAGCAAAATGTCCTTGATTTAAATATTCAATTGCTTGCTTTAAGTTTATGGTATTTAATGGGATTTGATTGTTGGTATTGAAGTTGAGATAGACTTTATCAATGCTTGTTGATATGATGAGGCAGTTAGCGTCGATTAAATCGGCTAAGAGTGCTGAAGTTAGGTCTTTATCAATTACTGCGGGTATTGGTTTAAGGTGATTGTTTTCTTGAATTACCGGAATACCGCCGCCACCAGCAGCGATTACGATATGGTTGTCTTCGATTAAAGATTTTATAATGTTGATTTCAACAATTGATTTTGGTTTGGGAGATGCGACCATTCGGCGAAAACCTCTGCCAGCGTCTTCTTTCATAATCCAGTTTCGTTCTGCTTGTAATGCAAAGGCTTCTTTTTGGGAATAAAACGGACCAACGGGTTTTGTGTAATTAGAGAAACCGGGGTCATCTTTATCTACTAAGACTTGAGTAATAACAGTGACAATATTAAAAGGACATTTGCATTTAGTTGATTCGTTTTTCAGATTGGGTTGAATCATATCCTTGTGTTTAGCCAATTCGTTTTTCAGGCTGAGTTGAATCATATAACCAATTTCTGCCTGAGTTAGCGCCGTAGCAATTTCTAAAGGAATTTCTGGTAAGTGGTTGCGGGTTAAATAAGAACGAATTAATGCAGTTCCTACTTGGGGTCCATTGCCATGGGTTATGACTACCTGATTGTGATGACAGACAATTTCAGCAATATTGGCACAGGTTTCCTGCACAGTTTCAAACTGGTCAAAGAAAGACGGTGGTTTATTACCATTGCGGAGCAAAGAATTACCGCCGATAGCAATTACAATGCGCATATGCGTTTAGCCCTTCTTTAAAAGTGATATTCACAGGTGTTTGTCGCTTTCATATAAAATTTTAAGCAATATATTGATTAATGTCAAGACAGTAAGATACCAGCAAAGATGCTGGCAGTATCGAGTCTTCTGAAAAAGTAATTTTCTGCTAATGACCAAAGAGTAATATGAGAGTATTGCAAAAGTTTTCAATAAGACAGCAACACCTTTTTTCGCCATTTTATACTTGTAGTATGAGAGTATTGCAAGCATCCTTTCTTCCAATAAGAGCATTTTTCACTATTTCGTTCTTTTCGGATTTTTTCCGAACTTTAATGTAATTGATAACTTTTTCTTCAACCTATGATGTTCTTATGCCGAACTTTTCCCTATAATGTAATTGATACCTTTTTTCTTCAACCTATAATGTTCTTATGCATAACTTTTCCCTATAATGTAATTGACAACTCTTTTCTTCAACCTATAATGTTCTTATGCTGAAACTTAATAATCAGGAAGTGTTAAAAAACATTCCATCGGTTGATAAGATTCTTAACTGGCAGGATGTTAAGGTGTTTGAAAAGAAAATTAAGACTTCTTATTTAACTGAGATTGTTCGGTATAAGACTGATGAGTTTAGACAAAAACTACTTGGAGGTGAAAGACTTAGTCCTGACGATTTGAAACAGATGGTCGTCGCAGAACTAAAATTCCTGACCGAACGATATTTTACTTATGCGATTAATGCCTTAGGAGTTATTCTCCATACTGGATTGGGCCGGGCTCCTTTTGCTCAAGGCATTGACAAGATTCTGCAAGATGTTAGTCAGGCTTATGCTCGGTTACAGATTGATGACGAAGGTAAACGCGATGACCGGTATAAAAAGATTAGTAAACTGCTTAGAGTCTTAACAGGTTGTGAAGCAGGAATTATCGTTAATAATAATGCCGGGGCGACGCTTTTGGTCCTATCCGCAATCGCCAAAGGAAAAGAGGTTGTGGTCTCCCGCGGTCAATTAATTGAAATTGGTGGTTCTTTTCGCCTGCCTGAAATTATGGCACAATCTGGTTGTATTCTCCGGGAAGTCGGCACAACTAACCGCACACATCTTAAAGATTATGAACAAGTTATCAATGAGAACACCGGCGCAATTTTAAGAGTTCATCAATCTAATTATCGGATTATCGGTTTTACCTCTGAGGTCCCTTTAGCCGAATTGGTGTCTTTGGGAAAAAAGTATCAGGTTCCGGTAATTGATGATTTGGGTAGTGGTGCTTTAATTGATTTCTCTAAATACGGTTTACCCAAAGAGCCAATGGCACAAGAAAGTATTGCGCTTGGTGCCGATATTGTCTGTTTTAGCGGTGATAAATTGATTGGCGGACCACAATGCGGTATCATTATTGGCAAAAAAGCCTATCTGGAAAAGATTAAAAAGCATCCTTTAACTCGGGCACTAAGGTGTGATAAATTAACTAACGCGGTTTTAGAAGCAACCTTACAAAAGTTTTTACTACCAGAAGAAGATTTGATTAATGAACATACTGTGTATCAACTTATGCTGAAACCATTAAATGAAATCAAAAGACAGGCGAATTGGTTCGCACGGAAATTAAAAAAGGAACACAGTTCTCAATTGACCTGTGAAGTAAAACCATCACATAGTGAAATTGGTGGTGGTTCGTTAAGCACCGAACAACTACCAACTTTTGTAGTCATAATAAAACCGAACAATCTCTCATCCCAAGATTTAGCCAAAAGACTTCGGCAATACCAACCACCAATCTTTGGTCGGATTCACGAAGATTCATTAATCCTTGATTTTAGAACCGTGCTGAAAGGCGAAGAAAAAATAATTTTACAAGCATTGCAAGAAAACTTAAAGAGTAATGATAAATAATACGATAAATACTTTACAAGCAATGCAAGAAATCTTAAAGAGCAAAAATAAATAATACGATAAGCATTGCAAATACGCAAAATGTAAATATTATCTAAATTTTCCATGTCTAATACTAAAAAACGGCATATAGTTATTGGCACTGCTGGTCATATTGACCATGGTAAAAGTGCTTTAATCAAAGCATTAACCGGAGTTGACCCTGACAGATTAAAAGAAGAAAAAGAACGGGGGATGACCACAGATTTAGGATTCGTTTTTTATGGTGATAATGCCACGCTCATCGATGTCCCGGGTCATGAAAAATTTGTCCGTCATATGGTTGCTGGTGCGTCAACGATAGATATCGTGCTATTGGTGATTGCTGCTGATGATGGCATTATGCCACAAACCCGAGAACACCTTGAGATATTGAAACTTTTAGGTATTAAAAAGGGTGTTGTCGTCATCACCAAAAAAGATTTAGTCAGCACAGAACGCTTACAAATTGTTATTGAAGAAATTAAAAATTTAGTTAAAGACTCTTTTCTAAAAAAAGCGCCCGTAATTGCAGTTTCTAATGTCACAAAAGAAGGAATCAATGAATTAAAGAGCCTGCTGGATAGATTGATTGCAGAAACCGAAAGTAAAATTGACCAAGGTATTTTTCGCATGCCCATTGACCGTTGTTTTACCATCAAAGGTTTTGGTACAGTTGTTGCTGGCACAGTCTTGTCCGGGAAAATAAAAGTAGGCGATGAAGTTGAAGTTCTTCCCCAAAAGCGAAAAGTCAAAATTAGAAGAATTGAAGTCCATAATAAACCAGTAGATGAAGTCAGCACAGGTTTTCGGGCGGCAATCAATCTTATTGGTGTGGAAAAAGACGAGATTAACCGCGGGGATGTCTTAAGCCAAATCGGTTTTTTCCATCCTTCACTATTTCTCAATGCGTCGCTCTATCTTCTGCCTAATGCCGAAAGACCATTAAAAAACTTTGAACGAGTAAGAATTCATTTAGGCACTAAAGAAGTTTTAGGTCGGGTAGTTATTTTAGGTAAAAAAGAGATTTCAGCAAAACTACCCCTTTCCGAGAAAACAAATACTCAAGGCACGGATATGACAAAAAGGATACTTTTACCTAAAGAAAAGGCATTGGTTCAGTTTCGATTGGAAGAACCAGTAGTAACAAATATCAATGACCGATATGTCATCCGAACCTATTCGCCCCAAACGACCATCGGTGGCGGTATAATTCTTGACCCTAAAGCAACTAAAGTCAAAGGATATGACGAAGAACTGCTAACTCATTTAGCCCGCACCGAATCAGGTGAACCTATTGATTTAGTTGAAGAAGATTTATTATGCAATTTTCAAATAGCCAAAAAGCCGACAGAAATTGCTCAAGATATAAATCTACCGGTTAACGAAGTTATAGAATTATTAAAACAACTCGTGCAACAGAAAAAAGTGCTCTGTTTAGATGAAAATAGAGCGTTGAATTACCATTCCCAAAACTTATTTTATCATTCCCAAAATGCCGAAAAATTGCAACAACAAATAATTGAGAAAATAAAAGAATACCATCAGCAAAACCCCACAAGCATTGGCATAACTCCATTAGCATTATTAAAGACAGTGAGTGTCGGATTAGATAAAATACTTTTAGATTGGGCAATAGACCAATTACAGACCCAAGGAAAAATTCAGGTCTCTTCAGAACAGAAAATTCGTCTATCCGATTTCAAAATGGTGGTGGAAAAAAATATTGCCGAATATGTCGAAAAAATTGAAAAACTACTCTTATCTTGTGGATATGAACCGCTCACATTTAGTGAAATAAAAAGCAAAATTAGCGGAAAAGAGACCGAAATAAAACAAAGTTATCAATATCTACTTGACCAAAAGATTTTAATAAACATTGGCGAAGGGCTAGTCTTACATCAAAAATATATAAAACAAGCCGAAATAATATTGGTTGATTTCTTAAAGAAAAATGGTTCAATCCGAGTATCCCAATTTAGAGATTTACTCAAAGCCAGCCGAAGAACCGCTTTGCCACTACTAATCTTTTTTGACAACAAAGGCATCACAATCCGAAAAGATGATATAAGAGTGCTGTCAAAAAAATTTAAAGATTAAATTCATACAGAGAGACTAAAAATATTAAGTCTTGTAACAGCCGATGGCGACAGTAAAACTAAACCCAGAAATATTTTTGCTTAATTTTTATGATCTGGTTTTTGATTTCAATTAAAATGAAGAGGACCGCTATTTAATTTTTATATTAAATCAATGGCGGAGGCGTGTAGGAATCGAACCTACCGTTCTTCTTTCGAAGAACACCTGGATTTGAAGTCCAGTAGGCACACCAGCACCTATCCGCCTCCAATAGTTCCATATAAAATATAATAAAATTTTAGAGAATACGCAAGTAAAATTAAAAAAGGCAGTGTCAAGCTTTTAATGTGGTTTCTCTTTACTTCCATAAAGACTTGTCTTATATTGTTGGTTTAGCATATTGACAGGAAGGTTTAATTTTTTATATAATTAATTTATGGAAGGATAGGTCGGGCGGTCGCTCTAATTCTTACGATTGTAAGAGTTAGGGAGGAAAGTCCGAACTCATCCAGACAAAGTGCTTGCTAACCGCAAGACATGGTTTTTGTGAAAAAACCATGATGGAAAGTGTCACAGAAACAATACCGCCCAACACGGGTACGCCCGAATTGGACTATCCCGCTTTGGGTAAGGGTGAAAAAGTGCGGTAAGAGCGCACTGTTCTGGCTGGTGACAACCAGAACGGACAAACCCCACTTTGAGCAAGACCAAGCAGGAGTTGTGAGATGTCTGGCTCAAAAACTCCAGGTAGGTCGCTATGAGTCTTTTAGCAATAAAAGACCAAGACAAATGACCGCTTAAACAGAATTCGGCTTACGAACCTATCCTTCCATTACTTCGATTTATTTCTTACTCTCAAAGGGTGTTAAAGCGATATTAAATCCATAGATAATTTTATTGTTTTCGTAAAAGTGATAGTGGAATTAAGAGCTTTAGGCAAAGAATTGGGGTAAAGTTAGAGTTGACTATTTCTGTATTTTAATTAAACTGAAACTATAGTGATATCTGAATTTTAGATTGTGACGAAATGTTCAAAGCATTCTGGTTTTATATAGTCTAATCCAATAGCACTTATGAGAAAATGAATTTAGTAAGATGTTTTTGGTATCGTTTAATAAACCAGCGATTTATCCGAATTTGGTTTTTGAGTTATGAGTAACTGTAATGAATTTTTAGATATTAAGGGTGTGGTCTTAGCCGGTGGATTGGGGACTCGTCTTCAGCCCCTTACTCGTGTAACCAATAAACATCTCCTGCCAGTCTATGACCAACCAATGATTTTTTTCCCTATTCAAAAATTAGTCCAAGCCGATATTAAAGATATTCTTATTGTTACAGGTGGTAATAGCGCAGGTGATTTTCTAAAACTGCTGGGAAATGGCAAGGATTTTGGTTTGAAGCGTCTCCATTATACTTATCAAGAAGGTGAAGGTGGTATTGCTGAAGCCTTAGGCTTGGCTGAAGAATTTGCTGAAGGTAAACGCGTCGTCGTAATTTTGGGTGATAATATCTTTGAAGATGATTTGACCCCTTATGTTAAATCGTATCTGAAACAAAAAAGTGGTGCCAAAATTTTACTAAAAGAAGTTCCTTATCCGGAACGATTCGGCGTTGCAGAAATTCAAGACAATCGTATTGTCCGAATTGTGGAGAAACCGAAAAATCCGCCATCTAATTTTGCTGTGACTGGAATTTATATGTATGACCAAGAAGTGTTCTCGGTTATTAAGACCTTAAAACCATCAGAACGCGGGGAACTGGAAATTACTGATGTCAATAATTATTATCTTCAACAGAATAGATTGACCTACGATATCTTGCCTGGTTGGTGGGCTGATGCCGGCACTTCGTTCTCGGCTTATTATCGAGCGATTTCTTTAGTGCGCGAACTTCGTATGAAGGTATCAATGGGCAAAGAGTAATGACTAATGTTCCCAATCAATTGATTAATGCTTAATTCGAAAGATAAGTTTGTTGTTTGGAAAACAATTTGAGCATTGTGAGTAGTGATTAATATTTTTGTGGTGTTGGTTAATGTCTAATGCGAAAGCCCAATGCGTAATGTCTAATGTCTCAACCCCATTGCCTAATGTCTAATCTGAAAGGTAAGTTTGTTGTTCTGATTGATGGTCATTCTTTGGTCTATCGCTCGTATTATGCTTTTATCCGTAATCCGTTACGAACTTCCAAAGGTCAAAATACTTCAGCAGTTTTCGGTTTTGTTAATTCGCTAAAAAAGTTATTAAATAACTTCTCGCCTCAATATTTAGCAGTTGCTTTTGAAGCCGGCAGAGAAACTTTTCGTCATCGTCTGTATCAAGATTATAAGGCAGAACGACCAGAAACTCCTAATGACCTTGCTTCGCAATTGCCGATTATTGAAGAGATAATTTCGGCTTATGGCATAAAAGTTCTGAAAAAGGAAGGTTATGAGGCAGATGATATTTTAGCCACGCTTGCCCAACGATTAAGTCGCAAAGGAATCAAAGTCTATATTGTGACATCAGATAAAGACTTATTTCAACTGGTAAATGATAATATTTTTATTTACGATGTGTATAATGATATAATTTACGACCGCAAGAAGACTCAAGAGAAGTTTGGAATTAATGACCCCAGCCAGATTAGAGATGTTTTAGCCTTGGCCGGTGATTCAATTGATAATATTCCCGGCGTCCCGAATATTGGCATCAAACGTGCAGTCGATATTATTCAAAAGTATAATTCTTTAGAGTCGGCGTTGGAAAACGATGAACGGCTAAAACCTTATAAGGATATTGCGCAACTGTCAAAAGTATTAGCAACCGTAAAAACCGATGTTAAGATTAAAGTCAGCCTTAATCACTTGAAACTAAAAAAGCCCAATATTCCAAGATTGATTCAAATTTTCCAAGAACTTGAGTTCAGTTCTCTCTTAAAAGACATTGTTAAGAATGATACGCGAGGAACTACCCAACCGCAACTGTTTGCCGAAAAAACTTCGCCGGAACTTATGCCAGACGACATCCAGCCGCAACAATTTGCCGGAAAGCCTTCTATTCTTAAATTTGCATCTCAGGAAGCAGAAAATCAATTCGGTTTTTATTATTCTAATAATGGTTTGTTCGTATCCAATGGCAAGGAGACAATAAGAATAACAGATACCACAGAGAGCAATAACTTTTTAAATTCATCATACTTAAAGATTACCTATGATTTGAAATCACAGATGCATTGTTTACGTGCAAAGCAATTAGATTTAACTGAACCCTATTTTGATGTTAAAATCGCTTCTTATCTTTTAGATTCTAATCGGAAGCGATACGAGTTGTCGGATTTGGTTCTATGGCATCTTCAACAAATTCCAAGTTCAATTTCGGATTCGGAACGAGCATATTTTGCATTTCATCTTTATCAAAAATTATCCCCGGAGATTTTTGCGCGAGGTTTAGCAACAGTTTTGGAAGAGTTGGAAATGCCTTTAATTAAAGTGCTGGTTGATATGGAACAACGCGGAGTAAAGATTGACCCGAAACTCCTTGAAAAGATATCTTCTGAAATCGAAGATGAGAGGGAACTATTAAAGCAAGAAATCTTTCGTAAAGCCGGGGTTAAATTTAATATCAATTCTCCGCAACAGTTGTCTAAAGTTTTATTTGAGAAATTGTCTTTACCGAAAACGAAACGCACCAAAACAGGTTTCTCTACAGATTCGTCGGTATTGTTAGAATTAGCACCAAAGGCACCGATTGTTCAAGACATCTTACGCTACCGGGAAATCACGAAATTGCAAACGACTTATTTAGCCCCAATGCGAAAACTGATGAAAACAGAGACTAACCGCATTCACTGTCAATTCAATCAAACCGGAACATCTACGGGCAGATTGTCTGCATCTAATCCTAATTTGCAGAATATTCCGATTAGAAGCGACCTGGGGAAAAAAATCCGCCAAGGCTTTATCGCGGAACGGAACTATTGTTTGATTTCTGCGGACTACTCTCAAATTGAATTAAGAATTTTGGCAGAACTTTCAGGAGATGAAAAGTTAATCGAAGCATTTTTACTGAATGAAGATATCCATACTCGAACCGCAGCCGAAGTGTTTAATAAATCCCAAGATAAGATTACAGAAAATGAACGACGCATTGCTAAAATGGTAAATTATGGACTGATTTACGGGATTTCCGATTTGGGCTTATCGGTCGGGTTAGGTATTACTCAAGATGAAGCCCGAAACATCATTGATAACTTTTTAGCAGTTCACTATAAAGTTGCTGAGTGGCAGGAAAAGACGATTGCTGAGGTCAAAGAGACTGGTTATGCTAAGACGATATTTGGACGGTTGCGACCTATCCCCGGCATTTTTGCCCAAAATCGCATCCTCTATGAGTCTGCGCTCCGCGCGGCAATTAATCATCCGATTCAAGGCTCTGCTGCTGATATTATCAAAAAAGCAATGATTGAAATTTACCAGCAAATGAAAAAAGAAAAGTTTCTTGGTGGAATTATTCTCCAAGTTCACGACGAACTACTATTAGAAGTAGAAAAGAATCGAATTGAAGAAGCCCAAGATTTAGTAAAACAGATAATGCAAAAAAAATATTTATCCGAAGTTCCCTTAGTCGTGAGACTGGGCGTTGGTGAAAATTGGGCTATTGCCCATGATGAGCAAAAATGATAAGCCCCACAATCAACTCCAAAGGATAGAGCAGAATGTATCGAATTCTTTTTGCGTTTGGCACAAGACCTGAAGCCATAAAATTAGCACCAGTAATAAAAGAACTCCAGAAACATAAAAAGGATTTTCAGGTTGAAGTCTGCATTACCGCACAACATCGCCATATGCTGGACCAAGTGCTCGAGACCTTTCGCATTAAGTCGGATTTTGACTTAAATATTATGAAACAGGGTCAGACTTTATTTGATATTAATGTGCGCATTCTGCGCGGATTAGAAAAATTATTACAAGAGCGAAAGCCCGATTTGATTTTAGTCCAAGGTGATACGACTACGGCTTTTGTCTCAGCCTTAGCCGCATTTTATTGTAAAATTAAAATTGGGCATATAGAGGCCGGTTTACGCACCCAAGATAAATTTGCTCCTTTTCCCGAAGAAATGAATCGACGACTTATCAGCCATCTGGCTGATTATCATTTTGCTCCAACTAAGCAGAGTAAATTGAATCTATTGAAAGAAGGAATCAGTGGTCAAAACATTGTTGTCACGGGTAATACTGTAATTGATGCACTTTATCTGGCATTAGAGATGAATCCCGATGTTGAAATCCCAGTCCTAAAAAAGATTAAGCCCAAGCAAAAAATAATTTTAGTTACCGCACATCGCCGAGAAAGTTTTGGCGCACCTTTTTTTCAAATTTGTCAAGCACTTAAAACAATTGTCCAAAGAAATCCTGACGTGGAGATTGTTTATCCGGTCCATCCTAATCCTAATATATGGGTTAATGCCCATCAGATTTTAGGCGATGAAGCAAGAATTCATTTAATTGCACCGATGGATTATCTACCATTTTGTCATTTGATGAAAAAATCATATATTATTCTTACTGATTCCGGCGGTATTCAAGAAGAAGCACCGGCTTTGGGTAAACCAGTATTAGTTTTACGAAATAAAACCGAAAGACCTGAAGCCATTGAAGCCGGAACCGCAAAACTGGTAGGAACAGATAAACAAAAGATTGTCCGCGAGACCGAAAGACTATTATCTTCAGAACAAGCGTATAATAAAATGGCAAAGGTGAAAAATCCTTTTGGTGATGGTAAAGCCAGTCAAAGAATAAAAGTTTTCTTAAAAAAAGTAGCAACTCCAAATTAAATATATCACGAAAATAAAGGTCCGTGCAGTAATTCCTAATTTATTCTTTAACATATGAATAAAAGCCTAATCGCCCAATTAGTCGTAATTGATTATTTTCATTAGTCTGTTGAGGATTTTTATTGAGAAGGCTAAATAGGGTATCTTCCTATTTGCTTTACTATCTGAAAAGGCATTTAGTATATCAGATGGTCTTGTGAGTTGTGGTGTTCGCTTTCTAATGCGAAATTATAGTTATGCTAATGAAGTTGAGATAAAAAATTATAGAGAAATTGGAAGTTTTATCGTTGCCATTGCCAGCCTTGAGCCTCACGGAACAAAAGAAATCTTACACCACTTAAAATTAGAAGACCTAATCCGATGAGGGAACTATACCCTTGTCTCAATAAATTTTTAAAAAATCAGTTAAAGATCAACCTAACACATTGAAAATAATATACTTTTCAAATTATATTGCCGACATAACTTTTATAATAGAGGAAACTTTTAAGGATACATTTAGAAGATGATATTAAGATTATTAAGAGGAGGCGATGATAAGTAAATTTCTGTTACTTTTGCGAGTGGTTTTTTGTCTTATTAAATAAAAGAATTTGCTATTGAACGGATTACCTATATGTTTATGTTAATTATCTGCCATTAACTGATTTATGGAAATGGTCTATAGTTCTATTTCAGTCACCCAAATTAGAGTAATCTTTTGAATGTATCTATTAGACTTATCTGCTTTACGCCAGCCATTTAAGTTCTGGAATTTGTAGAGAGGCTTTTGTACATTAGTAACAATTAGTAATAGATAATTATTGGAAAATAAATATTAGGGGACTAAATTGTTAATATCGTTAAGCATAATCTTTTGCATATCAGTATATAAATATTTTGGGTTAAATTGTTAATATCGTAAAGTGTAATCTTTTGAATATTAGGTTATAACTATTTTTGGGTTAAATAGTTGATGTCATTAAGCGTTTTCTTTTGAATATTGGGATATAAATATTTTTGGGTTAAATTGTTAATATCGTAAAGTGTAATCTTTTGAATATCAGGTTATAAATGTTTTGGTTAACTTGTTAATATCGTTAAGCATAATCTTTTGCATATCAGGTTATAAATGTT
>JAOABV010000002.1:0-11394 GCA_026418155.1 candidate division WOR-3 bacterium
GCCAGGGGGCATACCGGTGGGCAACCCAGGGGCTTGCCGAGAGGACCGCAGATTAGACCACCGAAAGGGTCAAGCAAGCCACTCAAGATTAAAAACCAGGTGGTTAGACATAAAATACAAAGAGAAAAGAATATGCTGACCTTTAATTTACCAAAATTTCCATAGAGATTGATATAACACAAAGGGTTTTATCATTCTGAATCTACTCTGAAAGTGAATGCATATTACAAAGAGATTTAGTTATATTTTAGAGAAAAACCGTTATTTATGCGGATATTATCTTGTTGATTTTCTGCTGATTTTCATATTTTTAGTTACCGTGCTTTAGTCTCCTGACAATATTAAAAAAGTTTTGGAAGATTGTTTCGCCAATTGACCCGGACCGTTCAGGATGAAACTGCACGCCATAAATTGGTAATTCCAAATGTTTCATCGCTTCAACTTCACAGGATGGTGAATTGGCTAAAACTTCAAAGCCGGCAACAGTTAAACTGTTTAATGAGACATATTCTTGATGGCTTTCTTTTACTGAAATTTCTGGCGGTAATCCTTGAAACAAAGGGTCATATTTGATAATACGGACCACCTCATTACCTTCAATTCGTTCTTTACCAGCAAGCACCGTACCACCAAAAGCTTTTGCCAGCATTTGATGGCCATAACAAATACCTAAACAAGGAAGCGTAATGTGATGCAAAAATTCTAAATATCCCCGGGAATAAACACCTTTAGTTATTAAGTCCGGCGACCCCGAGAGCACTAAGGCATCGCATTCAAGTAGATTAGCATAATTATAAATTTCCACATCTTTGACAACTCGACATTGACTAAATTTCTTTACCATTTCAACATAAGGTGCGATTTTCTGTTCGGACTCAACACGATAACTATTAACAATTAGCGTTATCATCTTAAGCTTTTTTGAGTTCTTTCTTTGCTCAGTTCACCATAAGCCCAACGGATAAATTCACTGGGATTTATCAAGTTAAAGCACCAAAGGCGATATTATTCTTCTTCTAAAAGTTTCTCTAATTTTTTAATCATCTTTTTGGCACGAGCAACATATTCGCTTTGGGGATAATCTTCGATCAACCGTTCTAATTCCTCGATGGCAGTATCTAAATCTTGGTCTGGATTTTTCGGGTCACTTAGAATCTCGGCAATTAAATAAAGTGCGTCATCGGCAAGTTCATCCTTAGGAAAATCATCCACGATTGCATAGAGCAGTTCTAAACTTTTTTCAAAATCATTGTTGTCAAGATATTCCCGTGCGGTCTTATATAAACGATGGGTAGTGCTTGTCGTATCTTGCGACACAATTTCTGTTTTCTTAACTGTCCGAGATGCACAGCCAGTAGAAAAAAATCCTATGCATAAAGTAACGATAAATAACAGAAATCCCCAAGCAGATAAAAGATTATATTGTTTCATTGATTGACTCCTTTTTTGTGTTATGTCGATTAAATTGCGCCAAACAATCATAAGAAAATATATCTATTTTGTGAGCTTTGAATTTTCTAATTGTCATTTTTATTATCCTTCGGCAGAGTTAACCTGAAGGAACGATTTTCTTTTCTAAAGATGCATACGCATCATGATTATGGATTGATTCATAACTTTCGGCTTCAATTCGATACCAGATAATAGCGGGGTGCTTATCCAATTTTTGCGCAACATTGCGCACAACATCTTCAACAAAAACCGGATTCTGAAAAGCATGCTCGGTTACATATTTTTCGTCTTCGCGTTTTAATAGGGAGTAGACCGGGCTAGAGCCACAATCTTCAATCATCGCAATAAGGTCTTCAATCCACAAAAAGCCCTTAAAACGCACTTCAACCCGAATCTCGCCTCGCTGATTATGTGCGCCGATTTTTACCATCTCTTTAGAACAAGGACATAAAGTTGTAATTGGCACGGCGACGCCAAGAATCAACTGCATCTTTTCAGTGAGATTGCCGATAAATTTGCATTGATATTCCATCAATCCCACTGAATTTGAAACTGGTGCGGTCTTTTCAATAAAATAAGGAAATGATATCTCAATGTGGGCTGATTCGGCATTTAACTCCTGCTTCATCGTCTTTAAAATCCTACCAATATTATGGATTGCAATTTCCCGATGGAAACGATTAAGAATTTCTACAAATCGACTCATATGGGTGCCACGAAAATTATGGGGTAGATTAACATACATATTGATTTGAGCAATGGTATGTTGTCTTTTGTAAGCCTTGTCTGAAAGAAAAATCGGATACCTTAAATTTTTGACACCAACTTTATCAATATCAATATTGCGAAAATCTTGTTCGTTTTGAAGGTCGCGCACAATAAACATTTTAACATTGCTTTTTAAATTGTCAATGTTTAGTAGAAGGATACTTTATTTTTAACATATCAAGTCTCAATTTACCCGAAATATTATACACTGCCCAGTAAAGAGGGTTAATCGTTAACCTTACTCCCTATTATTCCGGCTTTGGGGAATCTTAACCGCTGGTTATAGAGACATCTTCAATGCGACAATATGGGACAAAAAATTTACTAATTTTCTTGGTCTCAATAGATAGTCCAGATATTTTGTTTAATAAGGTAAAGATATTATCGGCAATCATCGTTTCAATTACTGGTTGAACCAGTTCACCTTCCTTGATTAGAAAACCACCTTTAACCACACCGGAAAAATCACCGCTAAACGGATTTGGTTGTGTCGAAAGCCGGGTTACAAAAATTCCATTTTTGATCTCCTGAATTAATTTTTGTTTTGGGTCTTTTCCCGGCTTGACGATAATATTACTTGCTCCGACTGAAGGAATTGAACGAAAACCACCAACAGCATGAGCAGTTGAAGTTCGATTCTCTTTATTAGCACAGTAGGAATCGTATAAATAGGATTTTAACACTCCTTGTTCAACAATCGTTAACGGTTTTCGATACACACCCTCTCGGTCAAAAGCGCTTGATGCCGGTGCTCCGGGTAATAAGCCGTTGTCCTCAATCGATAAACACTCTGATGTTACTTTTTGATTTAATTTACCAATCCATTGACTCATTCTTTTTTGGACATTGTTGGCTGAGACTGCATTAATAATAACTTCTAACAACTCAGTTAAAACTTCTGGTTCTAAGAATACTGTTCCTTTAAATGTTTCACCTTTTTTGGCACCTAAGGTTCTAAGAACTTTTTCCGCAAAATTCATTGCAACTTTTTCCACATTTATGTCCGAAAGTTTTCGGGTAGCGTCAAATTCATACTGAAAACAAGACACTTCTTTATTATCACGTGCCATTCCCATAATACCATATTCAAAAGAACTGGCTTTTTCCCAAACTTTAATACCTTTTGAATTGACAACCGCCCTATCGCCATAAAAACCTGCGAAGACTCCACTGTCGACAGTGATGCGTTTATCATAATTAAGTGCAGTTTTAAGTAAGTTCCTCGCATAATTCAAGACATCATCCATTGTCAGATTTTCTACCAATGGGTCGTAAATGTCTTGGACTTCAGGCATAGTTCCGCTGGGCACGGGCAAAATATTGCCGTTATCGCTTGGTGCTAAATTGGCTAAACGCACCGCATTACTAACTGCATCTACAATCTTTGTCTGAGATAAAATATTAACTGAGGCAAATCCTAATCCTTGATTCTTAAAAATTCTAATGCCACAGCCATCAGTAATATGACTTTTGGCTAATTTAATGTCATTAGTTTCGAATGAAACATTAAAGGACTTACCTTTAACTAAATAAATTTCGACCTCATCTGCTCCCAGGTCTAAAGCCTTTTTGACCGCAAGTTCACCTAATTCCAATAATTCCGTCATTATCGACCTCCACTATTGAATTATCAATTTAATAGATTTTTACACCTTGGAGTCTAATTTTCCGATTTGGTATTTTCCATTTTATCATTGTCGACCACCAATAATGGCTTGACAGCGCAAATACGGACCACCACCATCAACCTTTGCTGGTTGCCATTTACCACAATGTCCAAACCCCATATCCCATTGGAAGTCCTGACTAACTGCATCAACGCTCATTAAAACATCAAATGCCTGTCCGGAAATTGTCACTCCTCGATAGCATTCGCCGATTTTACCCTTAGTGATTCGATATGCTTCTTGCACACCAAACATAAATTCTGCATTAGCATCCGCCTGTCCGCCTTTAGCCCCTTTTAAGAGATAACCGTTTTGGGTGCTATCAATAATCTCGGCTAAGCTTAAATTTCCCGGCATAACACCCGTATTGCGCATTCGAATAATTGGTTCATCAGAATATTCATAAGCACGCGCATTGCCGGTAGGTTCGCAACCGTATTCACCTGCACTTTGGCGATTATGGAGATAAGACTTCAGGATGCCGTTTTGAATAATCACAACCTTTTTTGCTATCACACCTTCGTCATCAACCAAAATAGTGCCACCCGCAGTTCCCTCAGGACCAGAATCGAATAGTGTAACTAAATCACTGGCGACCCGCTGGCCAATTTTATCTTTAGTAATGGCACCGGCCGAAACAAAATCCGCTTCAACAGTATGGCCAATTGCTTCATGTGCAATCAAGCCCACTAAACCCGGATCAAGAATCACGGTCGTTCTTTCACCTTTGGGATAACCTGCTTTAAGCAAAACTTCAATTCTTTTAATGGCGCTCTCAATAAACTCATCAGGTGATTTTCTGCCAAATAAATCCTGCCAACCGCCTGTGACTCCAACTGCTTCCAAGGATTCGACCATATCTTTACCGTCGACTCCAACCGCAAAAATGATGAATTCTGGTTTCGAATCAATAATTTCGCATTCTGCGCCATCAGTAGTAACAATAAATTTTCTTTCTAGGCGCTCTATATAAGCGACTTTAGCGGATTGAATGAATTTTGATGCTTTTCTTAATTTACTTTCGGTATTTTTTACTAAGTCCAGTTTTTCTTCGATGGTATGATTTGTTAATGGGTCGTTTATTATCGGCGCAAATTTACCTTTTGCTAATTGGGCTGTAGCCAATTTCACATTTTTGCTGACCTTGCCGAAACTTGCGACTTTAGCCGAAGCACAAGCATCGCTGATTGCTCTTTTGATTTCGTTAACTTCAATTCGACTCGTAGCCGAAAATCCCCAACCGCCTTGATACAACGCTCTCACTCCAACACCGGAATAGATATTAGATGCTAAAGTTTCCAATTCACCTTGACGAATCGAAATTCCAGTTGCAATCCGTTCGTGAAACCGAAGTTCACCATAATCCATTCCTTCAAAAGAACTTAAAGTGGTTTTCAAAATCTCAATCATTGATTGTTCTCTCTTGAATAAGTTTTTAATAGTTCTTGTGCCTTTTTCCGAATCCAATGTTCTTTGACCATTGGCGAAAAGAGAAAGACGCTAATAAAATGGGCAAAAAGACCAATGCCCCAAAAGAGTAAAGGAAAATAAAACCACCAATAACCACGATTATAACGGTAATTAATAAAAATAAACACGCAATTGACAAACAAATAAATTAACAAATGCACATAAAAGTTGACTCGTTCCTCAACATATTTTCGTGCCTGCTCATACGCTTGCTTTTCATCCATAGTATGCCTCCTGTGGATGTCATCATAACATAATACTTACATTAATCTCATCTGTCAACAATTTCTATATGAGAGATAGTGGATAATATTTTGGGTAAATTTAGACTTGATATGTTAAAAATAAAGGTGTACCCTCTTATGCCGGACAATTTTTAGTAATAAGGAAAAGAGAACACGCCTAATGCAAGAAAAAAGAAATTACACACAATTCTTGACGCTACCTATATGAGAACTCAGAAAAAGTTAATTCTAACTATTGAATAATTGACCTTGTTGAATATTTTTCTTATTTTTCTATTGTATCTCAGATACGGATGCTTACCGCAAGTGTTTTCAGTGGTACTTTTTCAGAGCGCTCATATATAAGACTTCTGAATAAATCAATTTTTGTCAAAGAAACACTGAAATTACAGAATTTTTTGCAAGTTCATTGGCACTTTTTCAGAGTCCTCTATAAATATAATAACATAATTCTTGAATTTGTCCTATTTGTCAAAAATTTCTATATAAAATCGTATCATTGATTATGATGAACATTAAAATTTGTTCCACATCAAAAAGATGATAGACCCAAGGAAGCGAGTTTTCGTTCCTTTAGGTTTTTACCTGATTGTGTATTCCCTTTTTTATTCAATAGAGAAGTTAGGGTAGGGTTAACCCCATTTTATCCAAAATCCAGCATCCTGCAAAGGCTACCGCATCCAATACTCGGCAGACAAAGTCGTCTACCAGTCAGCGCTAATTGCCTATCAAATCCTTTCAAAGTACTTATTTTTATTAACAAAATATTGCTACTTTGAATATCGCTGATATGAAATCTCTTAATTTTTTAATAGTTCATTTTTGAACCAACTTAAAAGGAAACCATATAGAAAACTTGAAATAAAATCAAATAAATATCTTACCAGGGCCTTTCCTTCAAGAACCATAAGGAACTTTGAAAAAGTGCTATTTAGTGCAAAGCTATAACCCAGGCCAAACACGCGACAAGTATCTGGTAGTTATTTCCCCAATAGTTAAGAACCGAAATATCTGAAATATTCGGATGAAATCAGTGAATATTTCATTGTTTTGTCTGAGTTATCGATAAATTTGGAAGCAATTTTCCAAAGACTCTGAATTTATCAAAATAATTGACTTTAAGTATAAATCTGTTATAATTTATTTATTATTTGTGTTCTTTGTAATATCTTATTATAGAAACTTAGACAATATTTTTCTATCTGACCCTGCTGAATCTGAAAATACATAGCATGACTGCTCAAGATAATTCCAGGGTCCCAAAATTTTGATTTAGAAAGGAGCTCTAATGTCTAAACCTAAAATTATTACAAGTTTACCTGGACCAAAGGCTCAGAAAATATTACGCAAAGACAAAAAATTCATATCACCTTCTTACACAAGAAGTTATCCTGCTGTTATTGAATCTGGTGAGGGTTGTTGGGTTTGGGATGTTGATGGCAATAAATTTTTAGATTTTAATGCCGGCATTGCAGTTTGTTCCACTGGCCATTGTCATCCAGAAGTAGTTGAAGCAATTAAAAAACAAGCCGAGCGATTGCTTCATATGTCCGGCACTGATTATTATTACCCTTTACAAACCGAATTAGCCGAGAAGTTAGTCGAAATTACGCCGGGCGGTATGAATAAACGAGTCTTTCTATGTAATTCAGGGACTGAGTCGGTTGAAGGCGCTTTTAAGTTAGCACGCTATATGTCCAAAAGAAAATATGCTATCGCATTTCTGGGGTCATTTCATGGTCGAACTATGGGTTCACTGTCATTGACCGGTAGTAAAGTAGTCCAAAAGCAAGGATTCGGGCCTTTACTTCCGGGAATTTATCATGTTCCATTTGCCTACTGCTATCGTTGTGCTTATAATTTAGAATACCCCGGATGTGATTTTGCTTGTGTTAAGTATATTGAAGACGAATTATTTAAAAAAATAGTGCCTCCAGAAGAGGTTTGTGGAATATTTATTGAACCCATCCAAGGTGAAGGTGGTTATGTCGTTCCGCCACCAGGTTATTTTCAAAAGTTAAGAGAACTTTGTGATAAATATGGAATCCTATTAATTGATGATGAAGTGCAATCCGGAATGGGTCGAACTGGCAAGATGTTGGGCATTGAGCATTGGGAAACTATGGCGGATATCTATTGTATTGCTAAAGGCATTGCTTCAGGAATGCCTTTAGGTGCGTTTATTGCCAATGCTGGCTTGATGAAATGGCCTAGTGGCACGCATGCTTCTACTTTTGGCGGCAATCCGGTTTGTTGCGCAGCAGCTTTAGCTACAATAAAACTTTTAGAAAATGGCTTAATTGAAAATGCCCAAAAAGTTGGGGCGGTCATAATGAAACGTTTAGAAACTTTACAAGCAAAATATGAAGTAATTGGCGATATTCGGGGTAAAGGATTAATGATTGGTATGGAACTGGTTGAGGATTCGATCTCCAAACGACCTTTAACTGAAAAACGAAATGCTATCATTTATAAATGCTTTGAAAAAGGACTGCTGATGCAAGGATGTGGCACAACTGCAATCCGATTCTCACCGCCGCTAATTGTTACTGAAGAAGAAGCCCATACCGCATTAGATATTTTTGAGTCCGCACTGAAGTCGGTATTACGCGGATAAAAAGAGCAAAATTAAAAACTAAACAAGAAAAAATCAAATATTTACTTTGGATATTGTATATTTTGTTTTTTGATATTGTGCGTCAATAATCAAAGGTTTCTTTATTAAATAGAAATCTATTTGTCGGTATCGATTTTGTTCGTATGACAAACTCGTTTGAGAAAAAGGTCTTGAATACTATTAAGAAATACCGGATGCTTGCCAAAGGTGATAAGGTTTTAGTCGGTTTTTCTGGCGGTCCGGATTCTATGGCTCTATTATATTGTCTTAAAAGATTAAAACCGGTACTAAATATCCATCTATATGCAATGCACGTCAATCATCAGTTACGTCCTAAACTCGCAGATAAGGATGAAAAATTTTCTCGCCAAGTTTGTAAGGACTTAAAGATCCCAATCAGGACACGTAAGATTAATGTAACGAATTATGCAAAACAGAACAAATTGTCCATAGAAGAAGCATCACGGGTATTAAGGTATCAATATCTCCAAAAAACTGCTTACCAGTTAGGTTGTTCTAAAATTGCCCTGGGACATCAGGCTAATGACAATGTGGAGACGGTCTTATTAAATTTGACTCGCGGAACAGGACTAATTGGTTTAGGTGGGATTCCGCCTATCCGGGATAATATCATTCGTCCGTTAATTGAAATCCCACGCGAGGAGATTATGCATTATCTTAAAAAGAATAACCTTGAATATTGTGAAGATTTAACTAATATTGAATTAGGTTACCGACGCAATTATATTCGACATAAAATATTACCTCTGCTCAAAGAAATCAATCCCAATTTAATTGCGACAATCTCTCACACCTCTGAACTGATACGCACTTGTAATGAATATATTAATCAGGTCACGAAAAATGCTTTAGCCGATGTCTTATTAAGACAAACTGACCGCTCCATTATCCTTGACATCAAAAAACTTTTATCATATAATTTATTTATTGAAAGGCAAATTATTAAAACTCTAATACCAAATTTGGAATTTGAACAGATTGAGGCGATTTTAACTTTAACTAAAGATAAAATTTCCGGCCGTCGGCTGAAGTTACCCGAAGACCTATGGGTCTGGAAGGAATATGATAAACTATATTTTGAAAAACCAAATAATAAAAATAATAATCTAAAAACTAAACAGTGGCTAATCGATATTAATAAAACCACAAAGATTAAAGAATTAGACATTGAAGTAACAACAAAACTTAAGTCGATAAAAAATAAACAAGACCTTATGCAGATTTTTGAATTCATTAAACATCCAACTTCAACTAATTTAACAAATACGCTGGACTTATTAACTTCTCATCCTAAAATAGTGTTAAGTGAGTGGTTTGATATGTCAGAAATCTCCTTACCTTTATCCATTCGTCTACGCAGAGCTGGTGACCAATTTATATTCAAAAAGGGACAAATTAAGAAATTAAAAGATGTCCTAATTGATGAAAAAATTCCTTTAAGAATAAGAAATCGATTGCCTTTATTATGTGATGCAAAAAATATCTTATGGATTATTGGATTGCGACGGGCTCAGATTGGTCTAATCAGTAATAAGACAAAAGCAATATTAGAAGTGCAAGTAAAAGTGTAAATACAATGCACTACATTTGAAACATCTGTATTCTATGAGAAAATTAAACTTACAACAATAGATTATGGCAAGACAACCACTACGTAATCCAGTAATCAGCAACCTCATAATCTGGCTTCTAATATTTTTAAGTGTTTGGGCAATTTGGAATTTCTTTGGTAGCCGAAAGACCGGAAGAATATCAATTGAATACTCGCTATTCATTAAAGAACTAAACAATGGTAATGTCAAATCCGTTATTATAACCGAAAAAGAGATAACCGGCACCCTTAAACAAGAATCCGAAATTCCTAATCCTCGAGGCAAAACTAAGTATAAAGAGTTTAAAACCTATATTCCGTTTGATGACCCTAATTTAGTCACAAAATTAATTGAACATAATGTTAGTATCATTGCTAAACCACCATCTCCCTGGGGTTCAATAATTGTTTCTGCGATTCCTTGGATATTGATATTAGGACTTTGGATACTGTTTATTCGGCGAATGTCTTCAGGAACTGACCGCGCATTCAGTTTTGGTAAAAGTCGCGCGCGCTTATTCACTACCGACCGTCCAAAAATAACCTTTGACGATGTGGCAGGTGTGGAAGAAGCCAAAGAAGAGTTAAAAGAAGTTATTGAGTTTTTAAAAGCGCCACAGAAATTTCAAAAATTAGGCGGAAAAATTCCCAAAGGTGTTTTATTAGTTGGACCTACTGGCACTGGCAAAACTCTTTTAGCCCGAGCAGTAGCAGGTGAGGCTGGCGTGCCGTTTCTATCGATATCTGGTTCTGACTTTGTTGAAATGTTTGTTGGCGTCGGTGCAGCACGTGTGCGCGACCTGTTCGAACAAGGAAAACGTAATGCTCCGTGTATCATTTTTATCGATGAGATTGACGCTGTAGGTAGACAAAGAGGTGCTGGATTAGGTGGCGGTCATGATGAACGCGAACAGACCTTGAACCAACTATTAGTTGAGATGGACGGTTTCGATACCCAAGAAGGTGTCATTATAATGGCTGCAACCAATCGTCCTGATATTTTAGATAGTGCATTGCTCAGACCGGGCCGTTTTGACCGCCAAATTGTTGTTGACCGGCCAGATGTCCTCGGCCGAGAAGGCATTTTAAAAGTGCATACCCGGAAAATTCCGCTGGGAAAAGATGTTGACTTAAAAATTTTAGCCCGCGCCACCCCTGGTTTTTCTGGTGCGGATTTAGCCAATATGGTAAATGAAGCTGCGTTACTTGCCGCCCGCAGAAATAAAACTGTGGTCGAAATGCAAGATTTTGAAGATGCTAAAGATAAAGTTCTAATGGGAGTAGAGCGCCGAAGTCTGTTAATTTCCGAGCAAGAAAAGAAATGGATTGCTTATCACGAAGCCGGCCATACCTTAGTATCAAAATTAATTCCTGGCACTGACCCAATTCACAAAGTTACAATCATACCACGGGGACAAGCATTAGGAGTAACTCAACAATTACCGCTTGATGACCGGAAAATTTATTCAAAGACATATTGTCTTAATCAGTTAACAGTTATGTTAGGCGGACGCGCGGCAGAAGAATTAGAATTCGGCGACATTTCGACCGGTTCTCGCGACG
>JAOABV010000002.1:11492-69547 GCA_026418155.1 candidate division WOR-3 bacterium
GGTTTAAAACAAAACATCCAATATCAATTAGCAAACAAGACGAATGGTTTTGTACCATGTGGAACAACTGGCGAATCACCAACTTTATCCTTTGAAGAATGGGAAGTAATTATCCGTACCACAGTTGAATCCGTCGCAGGCAAAAAGCCAGTGATACCAGGAACAGGAACTAATTCAACTGATAAAACTATTAAACTCTCGCAACGAGCAAAAGAATTAGGTGCTAATGCTTGTCTTATTGTGACTCCATATTACAATAAACCAACTCAAAACGGACTCTATCAACATTACCGAGCTGTTGCCTCGTCCGTAAAATTACCAATAATTATTTACAACATACCAGGTAGAACTGCAGTAAATATGCTTCCGGAAACAATGGAACGATTACATAAGGAATTTCCTGATATAATTATTGGCGTTAAAGAAGCCTCTGGTAATTTAGACCAAATTACCGAAATAATTAATCGCTGTGGTAAAAATTTTACTGTGCTCTCGGGTGACGATACTTTAACCTTACCAATTTTATCAGTGGGCGGCAAAGGAGTCATTTCTGTAATTGCCAATATCGTACCGAAGACATTAGCAGAAATGATTGAGTATTTCTTCAAAGGTGAGATTAAAAGAGCATACGAATTAAATACGAAATTATTTACTTTAAGCAAAGTGATGTTTATTGAAACCAATCCTGGACCAATAAAATATGCAATGTCGGTCTTAGGAATGCCTTCCGGACCATTACGATTACCCTTAACCTTACCTTCTAAAAAAAATCGGGCTGTTATCAAAAAAGTCTTGCTTAAGTTTTACAAATCAGAAATCAAAATCTAAGGCAATTGTAAAAAGCTTTTCTGAGATTATGATTAAGGTCATTTTAGTTGGTGCTTGTGGAAAAATGTCGAGTGCCTTAGTATCCGCAATTTCGCAGGAAAAAGATATTAAAATTGTGGCTGGAATTGAAGCATCGGGGCATCCTTTAATCGGAACACCAATTGGCATAGGATTTATTCAAGATAATTTGTCGAAAGTAATCCATACTGCAGATATTGTGGTAGAATTTGCAATTCCTGAAATTACGCTGGATAATGTCAAAATTGCTGCCAATGCCAGAAAACCTTATATTATTGGCACGACCGGATTAAAGGATATAGATGCCATTAAAAAATACTCAAAAAAGATACCAATTCTAATTTCAGCCAATTTTTCGTTAGGAATAAATTTACTTTATAAATTAACAGAGATTTCCGCAAATTTCTTAAGAGACTTTGATATTGTAATTGTCGAATCTCACCACAAAATGAAACGCGATGCGCCCAGTGGCACGGCTAAAAATTTGGCTGAGATTATAAGAAAAACCGACAGTAAAAATCAAGAGGTCAAAATACATTCTATTCGAGCCGGTGATATTGTGGGTGAACATACAGTTATGTTTACCGGCAAGGGGGAGCGATTAGAATTAGTGCATCGAGCCACTAATCGGAATGCTTTTGCTTCTGGTGTTCTCAAGGCAATTCGCTTTCTGGTAAGACAAAAACCAAGATTTTTTGGTATGGATGATATCTTTTTAACTAAACCGACATCTCAATCTTAAGTCTTTCTTTTGTTTCTCAATCCTCGTAACTTTTTCTACAGAAAATTTTACAACAAAATCCTTTGGGGGTAATAGACAATTTGATTTTCTCGGGTATATTATATATTATTACCTAATCTCTCAAAATGTCGAATGGTAACAATCTACGTATCTACGGATTCTTTATTAAAAAACCGCTAATCCATAAAGACTACTTCTCAATAAATTTTTTGATGCGGGCAATTGCTTCCTGAATATTTTCGATAGAATTAGCATATGAAAAACGGATATATCCTTTGCCATATTCACCAAAACAGGTTCCGGCTAAGCAAGCGACTCCGGCTTCGGATAGTAGTCTATCAGCAAGTTCCCGGTGGTCATAACCAGTTTTCTGGACATTAGCAAAGACATAGAATGCGCCTTGGGGTTTCTTACAAGAAATCCCCTTGATTGAATTTAAGCCTTCAACAATAACATCTCTACGTTTGTGAAATTGTTGTCGCATTTTTTCTGGTTCAATTTGTGAATCAGTTAATGCAGTGATACAGGCTCGCTGGATAAAGGTCGTTGTGCAAGAATTAATATTTGTTTCAATCCGAGCCAGTTCTTTGGCTAAATCTGGATGCATTATACCATAACCAATACGCCAACCGGTCATTGCATAAGTTTTAGAAAAACCGTCAAGGATTATGGTTCGGTCCTTCATTCCCGGATATTTAGCAATCGTCTCGAATTTTTCTTCGTAGATTATTCTTGAGTAGACTTCGTCAGATAGAATCCAAAGATTTTCGTACGGCTCAAGAATTTCAGCCATCTCTTTTAAATAATCCCCATTCATCACACTACCACAAGGATTATGCGGTGAATTAAGTATTAGCAGTCGGGTCTTCTTATTTAGTATTTTTTTAAGATATCTCAGATCAGGTAAAAAGTCATTTTTTTCCAAAAGTGGTAGCGGGACTGCTTTACCACCCATAAACTTTATCATTGATTCATAGATCGGAAAGCCGGGATTAACATAAATAACTTCGTCATTGTCTTCAACTAATGCCATTATGGCAAATGACATTATTGGTTTTGCTCCAGGAGTGACGACAACTTCATCAGGCGTAAATGTCATACCGCGTAATTCGCCCGCTTTTTCTGCAATGACGTTTCTTAACTCTGGTAAGCCTTGCGATGGTCCATAATGGGTGTAACCTTCGTCAATAGCTTTTTTGGCGGCTTCTTTAATATTCTGCGGGGTATCAAAGTCCGGTTCACCGATTTCAAGATGAATAATGTTTTTCCCTTGGGCTTCAAGTTGGCGGGCACGAACTAACACATCAAATGCTGTCTCCGTTCCCATTTGTGTCATACGATATGATTCAGGAAGTCCACAGGCTAAAGTACAGGCTTTAATTTTTTTGACTCGTTTTGCTTTTTTTATCGGCATTTAATCTCCTTTTATGTTTTTATATTGGCATCTTCATCTTTATTTTTTTGCTTTTTCTTAGCATAAAACTGAGATAATACTACAAAATCAATCAGGTAAACTGTTTGTAGTTCTCTGCGGCTTGAAGGCTAAAATTACCTCGGACATTTTCTATTCATCTTTACAAAATCATAAACTTCCTTGGCTTTTTGTGCGATATGTTCACCTGAGACTTCAAATTCCCACATTAGTTCCCAAGGTTGACCAGATTCGCCAAATCGGTCTTTGACACCAATCATTCCTAATAAAATATTTCTTCCATAAAGTTCTTTTGCTTGGGTAATTACTGCGGAAACTCGATTTCCCAAACCACCAACTTGATGTTCTTCAGCAGTAATAATCACATCAGTATCTAAGGCACATTTAATAATGGTTTGCTCATCTAATGGTTTTAAGGTATGCATATTAACTACTCGTGTTTCCAAACCGAAATCATTTTTCAAAATCCAAGCCGCACGCATTGCTTCAGGAACCATTGGTCCACAGGCGATAATTGTTAGGTCTTCATTCTCTGATTTATACTCAGGTGCTAAATAGACATCAAAGGCATCCAGAAAATTATCTTTTTCTTGTCGAAAACGGTAGATATTAGAAACACCCCAGACATAAGGAGTTTTTTCTGTAGTCACAATCGGTGTTGCTTCACGAGCAAATCGAATATATTTAGGTCCTTTAATATTAAAAAGCATATATTCAGTAGCCCGTTTGGTCTCCAAAGCATCACAAGGCACAGAAACGTGCATATTAGGTAGTCCGCAAATCTGAAACAAATCTTCTAAGGTTTGATGGGTCGCACCATCAGGACCTACTGAAACACCGCCATGAGCACCGGCAATAAAGACATTGAAATTGCCATAACAGACGGTTGTCCGCAACTGGTCTAAATTCCTACCGGAAGCAAATACCCCATAAGTTCCAAAAACCGGCAGTTTACCTTCTTTGGCTAGACCGGCAGCTAAAGCAGTTGCTGATTGTTCTGCAATACCTGCAGAAATCCAGCGGTTTTTTCGTTCAGGATGTTTTTCATAGAAATAACTGATAGTAATTGAACCGGAAATATCAGCACCAATACAGACTACTCTTGGGTCATCTCCATGTTCTTCTAATGCTTTACCAAATCCGAAACGCGTTGGTTCCATTTTGACTTTCATATTAGGTTGCCGATTCCAGAAATAGTCTCGGCTGAATTTAGGGATTTTTTGCGATAACTTAGCATCAACTTCTTTTTGGTAATCTTCTGCTCGTTTGAGTAATGCCGGAATATTCAATTTTTCACTTAAGCCGAGTTCCGCAACTGCTTTTTTCATCTCTTCGACACTAGGTGCTTTGCCATGCCAACCCGCAACATTCTCCATAAAACTGACGCCTTTGCCTTTTACCGTATGAGCAATAATTACAGTCGGTTTTCCTTTTATTGTTTTGGCTTCTTCAAATGCCGAAAGAATCTGTCCCATATCATGACCATCGATTTCAATAACATGCCACTTGAATGCTTCATATTTTTCTCTTAATGGGTCAATATCTTGCACATCCTTAACCCAGCCATCAATTTGTAATCGATTCTTATCAACGATTGAGCAGAGGTTATCCAGTTTCCAGTTACCGGCTTCCATTATTGCTTCCCAGATTTGACCTTCTTGCAATTCGCCGTCACCATTAAGCACATACACTCGGTAGTCCTTGTTGTCTAATTTCCCTGCCATAGCAATGCCCACACCGATTGAAAGCCCCTGTCCTAATGAACCAGTTGAGGCTTCAACCCCAGGTAATTTTAGCCAATGGGGATGGCCTTGATAAGGCGAATAGAGTTTACGCAGTCGAACTACATCTTCAATATCATAATAGCCAGCAGCACCTAAGCCAAGATAAAGACTTGGTGCTTTATGGCCTGTTGACCAAATAATTCGGTCGCGGTCTTGCCAGAAAGGATTTTTCGGGTCATGACGGGCAACTTTTAGGTATAAAGCAGCGGTTATATCCATAATTGACATTGTGCCACCTGAATGGCCTGAACCTGCAGCAGCCAATGCTACCATATTATAACCGCGCATTAAATTTGCCATCTCTTTTAATTCTTCTATGGAATAATCTTTGATAATTTTACCTGATTTTGAATCGACTAATGGCATTTGTCCTCCGTAGATTTACACTTAAACTTCATATTTGATTTTATCTCGTCATTTTATAAATTTCCCATTGAATTCAATTCTTCTATTTATCTCAACTTATACGCCTTAACCTAATTTTTACCTCTTAGGAATTTTCTGATAATCTTCAAAAAACTTTTTAATTCCAATATCAGTAAGCGGATGTCCAACCATCTGTTTAAGCACTGCAAACGGAACAGTGGCGATGTGCGCACCCATTCTTGCCGCTTCAACCACATGTAATGGATTTCTCACACTGGCAACAATTATTTCCGTCTCAAATCCGTAATTATTGAAAATTTGCACAATATCGCCGACAATATCCATTCCGAAGTGGGAAATATCATCTAATCTACCGACAAAGGGACTAATAAAAGTTGCTCCGGCTTTTGCGGCTAAAATTGCTTGATTAGGACTAAAGACCAGTGTCACATTGGTTTTGATGTTTTTAGTTTTAAGGATTTTTACTGCTTTGAGACCTTCAGTGCCCATTGGGATTTTAATCGTAATGTTTTTCGGATTAATCCTTGCCCAGTCTTCGGCTTCTTTTACCATTCCTTCAACCTCAGTGCTAATAACTTCAACTGAAATCGGACCGTCAACAATTTGACAAATTTCTGTAACACATTCTTTAATTTCCCGGCCCGTTTTGGCAACTAAAGTCGGGTTAGTCGTAACACCATCAAGAATTCCCCAACTGGCAACTTCTCTTATTTCTTTAACATCTGCCGAATCAATAAAAATTTTCATAGCGTGCCTCCAAGAAGATAAAATGTTAATTATTGATAGTAATTGGCAAACTAAACTTAATGCGATTAAAAAAGAATAACCCTACCAAAGTTTCTCCGAGAGGGTTCTTCTTCCTTACCATTCAGCATAATTTTACTAAAAAAAGTTACCTTGTCAATGATAATCTAAACGGAATTCTGCAAAAGTCAATTTTGCCACTGGCAGTATAAGAGTGTTCTGAAAAAGGTGCCACTGAAATTACAGAAAAATAAGAAAATTATTCGGCGAGTCCAATATCTTCAATGGTAAGAATTGACTTTTTCAGTGTTCTCTATAGGAATTAATTATTGAATACTTCCTGTAATCTTTGCGTATCTTCTCAGATACAGATGCGTGCTGCAAATGATTTCAGAGACTCTTTTTAGAGTTCTTTCTTAAAAGAAGTGATGAACTTACAAAGATACAGAAAAAAAATGTTAGAACCTTCTGTGACTTCGTCCAATAAGGAATTGGGTTATTATTACTTAATTCACCACACATAAGTTGGCAGAAATATTATGAAAAAAGGATGCGAAGGAATTTCTTATTAGAAGTACTACGGAACTAATTTTTCTCTATGGCATAATTAAAGATATTTAATACCCAGTTGGGGTGGATACATTGAGAGTTATCTTTCTTTTGTGTTCTTTCCTAATTCCGTGACAG
Source organism: candidate division WOR-3 bacterium (assembly GCA_026418155.1). Lineage (NCBI taxonomy): Bacteria > Pseudomonadati > Caldifarciminota > Caldifarciminota bacterium. The sequence continues at coordinate 18,115 of JAOABV010000002.1, forward strand.
CCAAGTAAATACTAATACCAATAATTACACCGCCAAAGATTTCTTTAATAGTTGGTAATTGTTTTAAGATTAACCAGGCTAATACTGTTGTGCCGAGAGGTTCGCCCAAAATTGTCATTGCCACTACCGGTGCAGTCAAATAACGCAAAGCCCAGTTAAAACTCGTATGACCAATCAACTGAGGTCCAATTCCTAATAAAGCAATAAAAAGATATGATTGAAAGGTATAGCCGAAAAACTTATTTCCAGTTATTAATACTGCTAATACTAATATAATTGCTGAAGTTGTATACATAATATATATGTAAGCAAGTAGTGAGACTTGAGGACGGACTTTTCTACCGATTAAAAGATAACCACTAGCACATACAGCACCACCTAATGCCAAAAAATTTCCTTTAGTGATTGTAAAGGATGTAATCCCTTGACTAGCAATAATCATTGTGCCGATAAATCCAAGGATTATTGCAATAATAATTCTTAAAGAGACTCTTTCACGCAAAAGTAAAGGCGAAAAAATTGCAACAAAGATAGGGTCAGTTGCGACTAAAACAACTGAACTCGGAATTGAAGTGTGATTCAATGATTCTATCCACATTATAAAGTGTGCAGATAAAAATATACCTGAAAGAATTATCAAATACCATTGGGAATGTTGAATTTCGCTGCGTAATCTAAAAAATTGCAACCAGAACAAAGGTTGCAAAACAATTGCCGCAATTGTCAATCTTCCTGCAGCAATAACAATACTTGGCGCATTAGTGAGTTTAATCAGAATCGAAGCAAACGAAAGTGTAATTAATCCCAGACTAATGTACAGCGCTATTTTTAATCGAGACATAGACTTTGATTATATTTTAGAAACAATTAAAATCAAGACAATTTCTGAAAAAGTATTGTTCAAGAACACTATCTGCTAACCACGAACTGCGAGAAACATAGCGCAAGCATAACTGTGCTTCTCCTATAATCAATCTTTGGTAGAAATTGACCTTTGCATAAGGCTCAATCAAGAGAACTGTCGAGTACACAAATATTATTAAACCCCGAAAGCGCAAAACCTAAAAATTAATTTCCAACGAAAATACTCAAACAGCAATATCGATAGTTTGTGTACACTGAAAATTCTCTCTTTTGACCATTTTTTGAGCATATCCCCTAGCCCCGGGCTAGGGTAGGGTTGGGTCTATCCTAACAAAATCCTAACATAAAAGTATGGCGGGATTATCTTGTATGAAGTAGATAAGGTCGCCTAAGGGTTAGTGGTTTATCTCCTTTATTAACTTCTATTTTTAACTTGTTAGTCTTTCTAAATGCAGTGTGAGCAAATTGTCTTATAGTAAGCCAGCAAATTCTTATCTCAAGATGAATAGTGAAGTCGCTGGTATAATGTAGACAACTAAATCAAATAAGAAGAAAGTCAATATACTTGTCTTAAATAAAACCAACCCCATTAAAATCAAAATAATAGATATAAGAATTTTATCGTGGTGTTATTTTTTGTAGATTCAGATAACTCGATTTTTATTTGGGATTAAGCACATTTCTTTATTTATTGAACTATTTTTAACTTTCTAAAAAACTAACCATGAAAACACAAAAACAAACTTTTAGAGATGACTTTTAATGTCTTAAAATTTTCCTGTCTTCACAAGTTTCTACATAAACACTTGTTTTTCTGAGTATCTTCAAGAAAAGATAACTTCTATTGTACTTTTGCGATGAAACTTTGAAAAGTGTCTCTGAATTTACAAAAGATAAAGAATATTAATGATTTCTATATATGCTGTGATAAAAATTGGTTTATCAGAATTTCAACATCCTTATCCTTGACATCATACTTATTGTCTGGTTAAACTATTGTTATGAATAAATTTCCGAAACCCAATGTAGTAGTCAGTAAATGTCTTGGTTTTGCTAAATGTCGTTATAATGGCGATATGATACTTGATTATGTCGTTGAAAAATTAAAACCTTATGTTAATTATATACCAGTATGTCCAGAAGTTGAAATTGGTTTGGGTGTTCCTCGAGACCCAATTCGAGTTGTTATGTATAGGGGTAATTTACATCTCTATCAACCAGCAACTAACCGCGATGTCACCAAAGAAATGGTATCATTTGTTGATAAATATCTCAGTTCTTTATCTGAGATTGATGGCTTTATCCTAAAATACCGTTCACCGTCATGTGGCATAAATAGTGTGAAAGTGTATCAGAGTTTTCATCCTGAGGCGCGTTCTTCTCCTGGCGCAGGCTTTTTTGGTAAAGAAGTTCTACAACGATTTAAGGGTTTAGCAATTGAAGATGAAGGAAGGTTAAAAAATTTCACTATCAGAGAATATTTTTTTACCCAATTGTTTACACTGGCTCAATTTCGTCAAACGAAAAAGACAAAACAAATGAAAGAATTAGTGCGATTTCACACTATTAACAAATTATTATTTATGGCGCACAGTCAAGTAAAATTAAGAGAATTGGGTAAGATTGTAGCAAACCAATCCCGAATAAAAATTAATGCAGTTTTAGATGCTTATGAGAAAACTTTATATGAATTATTTAAAAAACCGCCGACATTCTCATCTTGGATTAATGTTTTGATGCATGCTTTTGGTGGAGTAAGCGATGAGTTGAGTAAACCGGAACGGAAATTCTTTTTAGATTTAATTGAAGAATATCGTGATGAACGAATTCCATTAAGTGTTTTGACCAAAATCATTCAAAGTTGGGCCATGCGATTTGATAATCAATATTTATTAGAACAGACCTTCTTAAATCCATTTCCTAAGCAGTTAGTCGAAATTACTGACTCCGGCAAAGGTAGAAACCGATGAGAATTGGTTACCCTTGTATTAATCGGTCAATTGGCTGCACTGCCAACACTACTTTTCGGCTGGCATCTTATTCGGAAAAAAATCTGAAAGAAAAAGTTGCAAATAATTTAAATTGTCTTGAGCAGATATTGAAATATAATGTCGCCCATAATCTATTATTTTTCCGCCTCAGTTCCGATATTGTGCCGTTTGCTTCTCATCCGATTTGCACTTTTAATTGGCAGAAATATTTCCAGAACCGATTTGCGGAAATTGGTAAATTTATTAAACGACACAGGATGCGTATCTCGATGCATCCAGACCAGTTCGTTTTGATTAATTCCCCAAACCAAGATGTTGTGCAAAGTAGTATCAGAGAATTAATCTATCATTGTGAAATATTAGACCTGTTAGAACTTAATTATACGGCAAAAGTTCAAATTCATATTGGCGGTGTATACAAAGATAAGACCTCGGCAACAATACGATTTATTAATGAATATAAAAAATTACCTCAAATAATTAAGCATCGTCTGGTGATTGAAAATGACCATATCTCTTATACTCTTAAAGATTGTCTTTTCGTCCATAATGAAATTGGCATTCCGGTTTTATTTGATTCCTTCCACCACGAATGCTTAAATAATCAAGAGACAATAAGGCAGGCGATGTTATTAGCAAATAAGACCTGGGCTAAAAAAGATGGAGTCTTAATGGTTGATTATAGCAGTCAAAAGCCCAAAGCAACTAAAGGCACGCATAGCGAACATATCAATTTGCGCCATTTTACTAAATTTATTCAGGAGACGAAAGATATCAAATATGACCTTATGCTGGAAATAAAAGATAAAGAAAAATCAGCAATAAAGGCAATTAGATTAATCAAAAATTCATAGGAATTTATCCATATCTTTTTGAATTAATTACCGATTCTTTACCTCAGACTAAATTCTAATAGTTTTCTTCTCCTTAAATTTATTTTTTAGTTCGGGCTAATAACTTTTGACAAGCAAAGTCTAATGCCTGTTTAGGCGTCATCTTATTTAAGGTCGGTGGCTCTAATCCGTCACTAATAAGAATGTTTCTGCCTTCAAACCAAACTTCGCCTCTTGGTTCAAATACCGCATTTTCCATTTGTAAATAAGCATCTTTTAAGCCAGGCGTCTTTTGAAAATGCTCTTGCATCCGAGAATCATCAAGTGCACTTTTTTGAATTGGCACATAATAAGTGCCTAAAGACCAGCGAATTTGATTCTCTTTGCTGATAAACCATTTGATAAACTGCCAGGCTGCATCTTTTTGAACTTGGTTTGCTGACTTAAACAGTCCAATATTTGTGCCATAAATAATTGCGGCTGGTTTATTCCAAATAGGTAAAGGCGCCATTCCAATGGGAAAACTCTCCACTCCTTGCATTACTGCTCGTCGAGCACAACTAAACGGAACCATTGCCAGCCGGCCGGCTAAAAAATCATCAATTAAGTCTGCACCGGTTTTAGGACTTTGGACACTATCTTTATATATCAAATCAACTTGAAATTGCAACCCGCGCACTGCTTCTGGACCATTAAATAAAGGCTGGTTGTGCTCTTCATCATAAAGTCTGCCTTCTTGTTGGTGCAACATTGAAGCAAATATCCAAATATCAGTTCCATTTGCCGTTGGCGTGATTGAATTGCCCAATCTCTTTTTTAACTGAAAACAAACCTGCCTAAACTCTTCCCAGGTTTTAGGAAAACTTTTGATACCGGCTTTTTGAAAAAGGTCAATATTATAATAATAAACAGGCACGCTCTTATTAAAAGGTAAAGTAATAATTTTGCCATTCCAAGTATTATTTGCCAAAAGCACAGGCCAGATGTCATTAATTTCGTTTGGAGTCAATCCGTTTTTACCTTTAACATAATTATCAAGCGGTTCTAAATAGTTATGGTTTAAAAGTTGTGTTGTCCAATTTTCATACATTTGGGCAATAGTTGGCGGTTGATTAACTGCAGACGCGCTCATTAGTTTTTGTGCCAATGTATTATAATCCGCCATATTAACTAACTTAATATCAATGTGTTTATGGGTTGATTCGAAGTCAGCCACCATTGCCTGTAAGACTTTCTCAACATTCCCTCCCATCGCATGCCAAAAAGTTACCTCTATTTTTTTACTCGATTGCTTAGTGCAAGCAATCATAAAAAATATCAATCCCAAAATTAATAATATTTTTTGTCTCATATTAATATTTTAATATTTTATTAAATTTAGTCAAATATTTTTACAAGACCTGTCTAAAGGATATGCTCAACAAAGTAAGATTAAAAGGACTATTAGAATACCGCCGCCGAAATGCGTCTTTCCCAATTATTCATTATCTGATCAAAACTTAATAAAAGTATTTATGATAAATTTTAATTTTTTTATTATATTATTTACTGAAAGTTTGGCCAAAATGCATGGAAGACCAAGAGCAAATTCAAAAATTGCCGTGCCTTAAGTAGTATTTTTCAGAGGTGCTTTTAGAGAGCCCGGAAAAAGTCAAGTTTTGCCGATTAATGTCCTGAACTTACCGAAGATTGCTTTTATTTTGTTGTGTTTCTTGGATAGAAATGCGTACCTCAAGAGAGTTCTGTGCCACTTTCAGAAATACTTTTTAATTACGCTTGACAAAATGATAATTTTGGATAAAAATTATAAGTATAAGTTTTGCTATGATAAGTTTAATAACTTATTTTCATTATGATAAATTTTCCTATTTCTTAAATCATTATCTCTATTTGACTGTACAACTTCGATCTCGTATTTTCTATCTCAAAGTTCAAAAACCTGAGTCAGTGAAAAAATTACTAAAATGATACTTCAGTTTTTCTATGCATTATGCAAAACAGTATATCCGAAGAATTTTTTCAATTAATAAATTATCAACAAATCCAAACATAAACCTTAAATAGATTAGGAGTTGTTTTGAGTAAAATTGTTGAATGTGTTCCTAATTTTTCTGAAGGTCGTAGAACAGAAGTAATTGATAGTATTATTAAAGAAATTCTATCTGTAGAAGGCATTATTCTCCTTGATAAAGAAATGAATGCTGACCATAATCGGGCGGTCATCAGTTTTGTTGGCGAACCGACTCAAGTTGTCGAAGCAGCCTTTCGAGGCTGTAAAAAAGCCGCCGAACTAATTGATTTGAACCACCATCAAGGCGAACATCCCAGAATTGGTGCGACCGACGTAATTCCCTTTATTCCCATTGCTAATATAACAATGGAGGAATGTGTTTGTTTAGCAAAAGAATTAGGTAAAAGAATTGCCGAGGAACTTAATATTCCAGTTTATCTATATGAATCTGCCGCAACCAGACCAGATCGAGTTGACCTGGCAAATATCCGTAAAGGCGAATTTGAAGGATTAAAAACTGCAATTAAAACCGACCCATCTCGGGCACCGGATTTTGGTAAGCCTGAATTACATCCCACGGCCGGGGCGGTTGTCGTAGGTGCCCGTTTCCCTTTAATTGCTTATAATATCAATCTCAATACAACTGATGTAAGCATTGCAAAAAAGATTGCTAAAGCGATTCGATTCCGGGATGGCGGTTATCGCTATGTTAAAGCCCTGGGCTTTTCAATCACCGAAAAGAATTGTGTGCAAGTTTCCATAAATATGACCAATTATCTGGGAACACCGTTATATCGTGTTTTTGAGACTGTTAAAAGAGAAGCCGAACGCTATGGAGTGACAATTAGAGAGAGCGAAATTGTTGGTTTAGTACCTCAAAAAGCGTTGATTGATAGTGCAGTTTATTATTTGCAATTAAATGAATTTAATTCCGAGCAAATTTTAGAATCAAAACTGACCAGTGCCAAAGGTAAAACTATTGAAGAATTTTTGTTTGAACTTAGTCAACCAACGCCGACTCCGGGTGGTGGCTCTTGTTCAGCCTTAGCCGGAGCCGTCGGTGCTTCGCTATTATTAATGGTGATAAATTTAACCCTTGCTAAACCATCATCAGAAGAAATTGTAAAAGAACTAAATGAAATTAAAGATAAAATTCAGTTGGCGCAAAAACAGTTTTATGAACTTATCCATCTTGATGCGGAAAGTTTTAATCAAGTTATTCAAGCCTACAAATTACCCAAAGCCACTGACGAAGAAAAAAAGGTTCGTAAAGAAAAAATTCTTCAGGCATTGAAAGATGCTTGTCGGATTCCAGAACAAGTATTTGATTTAGCACTTTCCACAATTAACTTAGCAAAACCCATTGCCGAAAAAGGTAACAAAAACGCCATTTCTGATGTGGGAGTTGCCATATCTTATCTCAAAACTGCTATGGAGGGTGCTCGACTTAATATTTTAATCAATCTTAAATCAATTAAAGACATTATCAGAGTTGAACCCGAATATAAAAACTATGAAGTATATATTAATGAAACAAAATTAAGAATTAATCCGTCAACGCTTGAAATTGAAAGTATATTTAATAAAATTAACCAAACATTGTCTGAAAATCTTTAGATAAAATAAAAAAGTGATATTTATAATTAAAAAATGAACCTTTTTAGGTCGATTTTTAAGCCGGTCAAAACGGATATGCGTTTTTGTGATTTACATATCCATACGGTTTTCTCTGACGGACTGCTAACTCCAGAACAAGTGGTAATCAAAGCCAAAGAATGCGGTTTATCAGCAATTGGTATTGTCGACCATGATTCGATTGGAGGAGTTGAACCGGCAAAACGCCAAGGAAAAAAAGAAGGCTTAGAAGTAGTTCCCGCAGTAGAAATGAGTTGTGTTCTTGGCGAAAACGACATCCATATTATCGGCTATTATATTGATTATAAAAATAAAAAATTGAAAGAGTTCCTTGCTGATATTCAACAAAAACGTGTTGCTCGTGCGAAATCAATGGTAGAAAGACTTGCCAAACAAGGCGCAAGAGTTGATTGGCACCGAGTATTAGAATTAGCCGGGGTAGGTTCGGTCGGTCGACCGCATATTGCCCAGGTATTAGTTGAAGAAGGATATGTTTCCTGTTATGATGAGGCATTCTGGAAATTTCTTGGTTATCATTGTCCGGCGTATGTACCGAAAGAAAAACTTTCACCCAAAGAAGCCATCAAACTTATTCGTCGATTTCACGGTATCCCGGTATTGGCTCACCCGATGAGTTATCAAAACCGAGCAATGATTAGTTTTCTGATTGATGAAGGTATTGTCGGATTAGAAGTCTGGCGAGTGGAGCATACTGAAAACGAGATTAATTTTCTTTTAAATTTAGTGATGATTAGAAATTTAGTTGCGGTTGGCGGTTCTGATTGTCATGGCGGTCGCAAAGGAAAAATTCTAATTGGTGAATTAAAAATACCTTACCAATATCTCGAGAGATTAAAACATGCTCGATAGAATGATTCTTAATAAAATATTTTTATTAGCGATGCTATTTAGTGGATACACTATAGTAGTTGGTCAAAATCTAATCATTGCCCGCTTAAAGTATTCTGGTGGCGGTGATTGGTATAATGACCCTGATGCAATTCCTAATTTAGCAAAGGAAATGAATAAAAGAACTAATTTGAAAACAGAGGAATATGAAAAAGTTGTTAGTCTTAATGATGAAAAATTATTTAACTATCCGTTTTTATTTATGACAGGACACGGTAATGTTACTTTTTCGGATGATGAAGTGAGACGATTAAGGACTTATCTTATTCTTGGCGGATTTTTATACGCTGACGATGATTACGGAATGGACGAATCTTTTCGACGCGAGATAAAAAAAGTTTTCCCGGAAAATGAATTAGTAGAACTTCCTTATGAACATCCAATTTACCATCTTATCTATAAATTTCCTTCAGGATTACCTAAAATCCATGAACATTATGAAGGAGCCCCTAAAGGTTACGGTATCTTTTATCAAGGACGGTTAGTCGTTTTTTATACCTGGAACTCTAATATTAGCGATGGCTGGACCGAAGCCCATGATGACCCAATAGAAAAACGCGAAGAAGCTTTCAAAATGGGTATTAATATCATTGCTTACGCATTAACCCATTAATTCTTTGGCATCGGGCTTGTTCAAAGAATACACAATTAAGTAACAGATGCAATTTTATCGAATTTTTTGTTGGTTTTGCGGTATATCATTTTGGGGTAATCTCTTAAATGCACAAAATATCCTATCAAACAAAAAATTCTCTTCTCGCGTAGTAATAAATGAAGTTATGGCAAATCCCAAAGGAACGAATACATCAGCACTTTCTGCCGAAGACCGTAATGAATTCATTGAACTTTATAATATAACTGCTGATACAGTTGATTTATCTGGTTGGCGAATCTATGACTTTCAATCTTATGACAACATTATTCAATGGTCCGATACCACTCTGCTAATCCGTTATCCCAATGTAGTTATCAATTCTACTTTGCTTCCGCCTTACAGTTTTGCCATAATCTTAGACCCAGAATATACTGCGTCTAATCCAGTAGGTGGTTACATTCAACCTTATCAATTACCTGACAGTCTTTTAGTGCTTACAATAGGTAACACTGCTTTCGGTGATAATGGTTTAGCCACAACTGACCCAATTTTACTTTTTTCACCAACAGGCGATAGTTCCAGTTATGGCACACCATTTAACCCTAATGACTCTTTTCCTCGCCGGGATTATGGTTCTACTAACGACGGTTTGTCTTGGGAAAGAATCTCACCTTGGGCTGAAGATAGTATTATTAATTGGATTCGCTCCTTAGATACTACCGGCTCAACCCCAGGCAGAGATAATAGTATATTTTCCTATTATGATTTAGCGGTCAGTGGTTTTGAACATAGCCCGGTTATTATTACTGAAAATCAAAATGTTACGATGTTTATAAAAGTTACCAATTATAGTTACCAATTTGTTGGACCATGCACTTTGAATGTGATTAACGACATCGACCGAGATGGTTTTGAAGATTCTGGAGAGAGATTGTATATCTGTTATGACTTATCAATCTTACCTCAATCGGAGACGACGCTCAGTTTTGTCTGGCAATTAGTGCCTAAAGGCGAACATCTACTTGAAGCAATTGTCGTTTTTGCTCGAGACCAAAAACCTAACAATAATCGAATATCAAGAATTATCCGGGTGACATCGCCTACTGGTAATTATTCGCTTACTAATAAAATCTTCAGTCCTGATGGCGACGGCGTTGATGACACTCTATTTGTCCAATACAATTTTCCTGAAACTAAAGGAACATTAAAAGTTTCTATTTATAATTTAAACGCCCATTTGATTAAAACCTATGAATATAAGAAACTGACAACTCAAAACGGAGTAATAACCTGGGACGGCAAAACAGAAAATGGTAATCTCGCACCAATTGGCATTTATATCGTGCTTTTAGAATATAAGTCTAAAAATTACTCAATTACGGAAAAACATTCTACAGTCTTAGCTAAAAAGATAAAATAATTGACAAACTTATCTTATTTATACTGATATTGAGAGTGTTCTGAAAAGTGGCACAAAACTCTCTTACAGCACGCATTCCTATTTAAGAAAACACAACAAAATAAGAGTAGTGTCCATTAGTTCAGTATATTAATCGGCAAAACTTGATTTTTTCTATGCGTTCTATTGACTTATATTGACAATTATATTACTATTAACAGATGGCACCATTTAGAATTGGATTTAGATTTCTCCAATATTACTTCATTAGTGGAATCGTTATTTTAGCCGGTTTTTGGTTTTTTTATACTCGTTATCTTGTTCAACAGTTGGAAAAAGAAACTGCGGTTCGCTCGCGAATCTATGCTCAATATATGCAACGAGCCACTGAACCCAGTAGTGAAAGTTCGCCGGAATTAGATGTAATCTTTGAAGAAGTTATTAAGAAAATTGACTTTCCGGTAATTATTACCGATGCTGAAGGTAATCCTATCTCTTATATAAATTTACCCGAAAGAAACCCCACGCCAGAGAGATTGAAAGTTTTAATGGCCCGTTTAGATAATGAGCATGCACCAATTCCGCTTACTATAACGCTTAATGATACAATTAAAAAACTCGGAGAGATTCACTACGGAATGCCGAATTCTGTAAAAGCGCTTAGATTATATCCTTTTTTACAACTCGGATTTCTTGTGCTTTTTATATTTATTGGTATTTGGGGAATTATTATCTATCACCGAAGAGAGCAAGAATTAATTTGGACGACTTTAGCCAAAGAGACGGCGCATCAATTGGCAACGCCCATTTCTTCTCTTTCAGGATGGATAGAAACACTCAAATTATCGCAAAATCAATTCCCGGTTAGCCCTGATATGTCTTCAGCCAATCAAAAACCCCAGTTGTCCTTAGCGCTTAGTCAAATGGAAGAAGATATTATGCGAATGAGAGAAGTATTGGAACGATTTAGTCGTATTGGTCTACCGCCGGAATTAAAATTGCGTCAGCCTAAAGAGATAATTGAACCAGTAATTCTTTTTATAAAACGCCGCACTCCTAAAAGTATTGAGTTCATTTCTAATATTGAGTTTAATCCCAATATTAAAGTAGACGAGGTGTTATTTTCTTGGACAATAGAAAATTTATTGAAAAATAGTGTTCAAGCCATTGGCACAAATCCTGGTCAAATAGAAATCACAACAAAACCGTATCGAAATTATGAATTTTTAGAAATTGACATTATTGATAGCGGCGAAGGAGTTAAATCTGCACTAATAAAAGATATCTTTAAGACCGGCGCCACGACAAAAAAATACGGCTGGGGTGTTGGCTTAACCTTAGCCAAACGAATCATTGAAGAATATCACAAAGGTAAACTTTTTCTCAAAGAATCAAAACCCGGTCGCACTGTTTTCACAATCCAATTACCAATTGCCGAGGTCGTAAACGAAAAATAAGATGATAAATCGCAAAATGAAACTATTATGGATTGATGATGAGGTGGATTTTTTAAGACCTTATGTTTACTTCCTACAAGAAAAAGGCTATGAAGTTGAAACTGCCAGCAATGGTCCTGATGGTATCCAACTTGTAAAGCAACGGAATTTTGATTTGGTTCTATTAGATGAAATGATGGTCGGGATGGATGGTTTGACAGTACTTCAAACTATTAAAGAAATCGACCCTAACATTTTAGTGGCAATGGTTACTAAATGTCAAGAAGAAGAGATTATGAATCAAGCATTTGCTCAACTAGTCGATGATTTTATTGTAAAACCATTTACGCCAGTTCAAATTTTAGCCGCGCTTAAAAGACTTGTAGAGAAAAAGACCATAATTGCCGACCATATTAAGCGCGATTTTACCAAAATTTTTCTTTCTCGTTCGCAAATCAACACTTTTGAAGATTGGGTTAACCATTATAAAAATATTATCCGCTGGCAGAATTTAATTAATCGATTCGGTGATGAAGTCCTTCAACAGAGTTTTCATGACGAAAAACGCGAGAGCAATCGACAATTTGTTGATTATATTGTGGAAAACTATCGGTCTTGGCTAATTGAGCAAAATAAAGGACCGATATTATCGCATCAATTTTTAAGACATTTTGTCTTGCCGAAACTTCGAGAAAAAACTGTATTTCTTTTTATTTTTGACTCAATGCGGTTAGAACAATGGTTAGCCTGCGTTCCATTTATAAAAGAATTCTTTGATATTAAAGAAGAGTATTATTGTTCTTTACTGCCGTCTGCTACCCCCTATGCTCGAAATGCAATATTTGCTGGAATGTTGCCCTTAGAGATTTATCGCCGATGTAAAAGTGATTGGGTATTTGATGACACTGCGCAAAATCGTTTCGAACCAGTACTACTTCAAAAGTTTCTTCAATCTTATGCCTATAATAATAAAGTGTTATACTTAAAAACCAGCAGTAACGAAGATATTGAAAACAGTCAAGAAAGTCTGCTTCAACTGCAACCAATAAAAGATAATAATGGGTATTATCCATTAGCAACTGTGATAATAAATTTTTTAGACCTTCTGATTCATTCCACAAAAAGTGCCCGACTGATTGAAGAACTAATAACAGATGACCAAAGTCTTCTGAATATTACTCGTGTCTGGTTTGCGAGTTCATCGATACTATCATTACTCAAAAAGTTGAAGAGTCGTAATTGTCACATTATTATTACTTCGGACCATGGCTTTATTAAGGTTGAACGGCCAACAATCATTACCGGCGGAAGAGAAATTTCCGCTAACCTTCGATATAAATACGGTGGGGCGTTAAAAGTCGACCCCAAAACTGCTATCATTCTTAATCAACCGGAAGAATATATGTTACCAGCAGAACATTTGGGAATTAGATTTGTTATTGCCAAATCTGATTACTATTTTATCTACGGCACAAAGCCAAAAGAATATGAGAAAACCTACAAACATAGTTATCAACATGGTGGTGTATCAATGGAAGAGATGATTTTACCGGTTGCTTTTCTAAGTTCAAAATGAGAATTGTAAAAATGAGGTTTTGTCAGAAGTTGTTTATTATTAGAAAAAAGAATTAAGTCCAATAAAAAGGAGGTGATATAAAATGTTTAAGGAATTCAAAGAATTTGCGATGCGAGGCAATGTTATTGATATGGCAATTGGAATCATTATCGGCGTTGCTTTCGGCAAAATAGTCACATCTCTTGTCAATGATATTATTATGCCGCCGATTGGTTTACTGCTTGGTCGCATTGACTTCTCTAATCTATTCATTAATATCTCAGGAAAACATTACGCAACACTTGCTGAAGCTAAGTCCGCTGGTGCCGCAACAATAAATTACGGAGTGTTCATTAACACAATTATCGATTTTTTAATTGTTGCATTTATCATATTTCTGATAATTCGTCAAATCAATCGCTTAAAACCTAAACCTATCCCAGCCGAACCGACAACAAAAGAATGTCCTTATTGTTGTTCTACAATACCGATTAAAGCCACTCGCTGTCCACACTGCACTTCAGAACTAAAATGAGTTAGTTATCGACTTCTGAAAATCATATTATACCCAAACTATTATAGATTTATAAACATCTATCCTAAGTTTTATTTTACAGCAGATAGTATTGTTTTGACCCTCAAACTTTCTTTTTAATTAATTATCTTAAAGCAAACTTGAAATTAATGTTAAATGCCAACAAAGAAAATAATAATTATTAACAACATCTAACTAAAAGTACTTTATACTTTTGGGTTCTCTATCTCAAATAAAAAGAGAAAGTTGGGGATGTTAATATTAAACCCAAAATGTTTGAACCCAATACACTTATACCTACAATAAAAGAAGAAAATAAAAACGCAAAGATAACCATATATTAATTATTTTATGAGTTAGAATTATAAATGAAGTGTTCGGAAAAAGCATCACGGAACTAACTTGCAAGACGCATCCGTATCGGAGAAGACACAGCAATACAAGAACAATGTTCAGTAAGTTCAAGATATTAAGCGGCAAAACTGAACTTTCTCAGAACACTCTAAATGTTGTTGCTTGGACAAGATTGTTTGGTTGTGATAAGATTTTATGGAAGAGAATTCAAGTTATATTTAATAAGTTTTTTATATTTAATAGGATTTTCGAAGATAAGAAGAAAAAGTTATCAAGAAATACTTTTTGCTTTTCGCTAATTCTTTTATTTAACCTTACAACTCTTTTTGCCTAACAGACGAATAATTTGCAGTGACTGGATGAAATATCATAGCAATATGCAAAAAAGAGTTTACTCAAGTTATATACATTAAAATTATGAAATATTTTCCAATTTTATTTCTATTTTTATTATCTCCTTCAGTTATATACCTGACTGTGCAAACGGACAATGGATGGACACAACAATTCCTGTAGGAACTAATCCTTTTTACCTTTGTTGGAATGCTACTAATAATAAGGTTTCCTGTGCTAATGCGGTGAGCAGTGATGTATCTGTGATAGATGGCACAACTAATCAAGTAGAAACTATAATTCCGGTTGGAGTCCAACCTCGTATTCTATGTTGTAATTTAATTAACAATCGTATCCATTGTGCGAATTAGGTTAGTGATGACATTACGGTGATTAATGGAAGTACCAATCAAGTGATAACGACTATTCGGAATTTCTCCCGGCCTTTTTGGTATATGTTGGAATTTTATTAACAATCGGCTTTATTGTTTAAGACTCAGTCACAACATAATCGTAATTAATGGCGCAATCAATCAAGTAATAACCACTAATAGTCCTTCAACTCTTTTGTGCCAATGCCATGAGCAATAATATCACTGTAATTAATTGGATTACAAATCAAGTAATAACCACTAATAGTCCTTCAACTCTTTTGTGCCAATGCCGTGAGCAATAATATCACTGTAATTAATTGGATTACAAATTACGTAATAACCACAATTCCCGTAGCAAATAGTCCTTCAACTCTTTTGTGGCATTCTATTAACAACAAAGTCTATTGTGCTAATTATAATAGAACAATATGTCGATTATTGATGATACCACAGACTCGATTGTGACTACAGTTGCAATTAAAAGTTGTCCTGTGGTTTTATGTTGGATACGATTCAAAATAGAACCTATGAGGCAAACCACAGGAGTAATACTATTTCAGTAATTCGGGATGTGATGTCAGGAGTTGAACAAAACGCTCAGACAAATAAGAAAGACATATTAACAACCTATCCCAACACCACAAAATCACAGGTTGTGATTGATTATGAATTACTGCTGGTAGGGTAGTTAATTTCAATATCTATGATATTTTGAGAAGAAGAATTACCACTTTACCAGTTGACAACGAAAAGCAAAGAATAAAATTGGTCTGCAAAGATAGTCAAAGCAAAAAAGTTAGTCAGGCGCCTATTTGCTAATCCTTTATGTAGATTCAAGCCGAGAACTAACCGAGAGAATATTGGTAGTTAAATAATCATTAAAATTTGATACAAACATAGATTGCTAAAGAATTTTGTCAGCCGGTCTGTTTGACATAGTCGGCAGAAGATTAGGCAACTTGTTCTGTTATCCCATTGATAATCCAGAGGTTAAATCAAAGGGCAAAACAAAGGGCTATCTGAAAATTTGCTGGTTGGGCAATCCGGTAGGTATGCCCCTCGGTTGCCCACCGGTATGCCCCTTGGCTTGCCCCCTGGCTTGCCGACCGGCTCACCTATTAGGCAACCGAGAATGTCCATTAGGCCACTCAAGAAAATAATTTTCAATATAATAATCCTTACCCGATGACTAATAACAAGCAAAAACCACTTGACTAATAACAAGCAAAAACCACTCTTTTATGATAAGCCGACTATTCTACCATTTTCGTCAATATCAATCTTCATTGCATTAGGAGTTTTGGCAAGACCTGGCATTAAGGTAATATCACCGGCTAAGGGCACAAGAAATCCTGCGCCAGCAGAAATATTAATATCTGTAATTGTAATCTTAAAGTTTTCTGGTCGGCCATAAAGAGTTGGGTCATCACTCAAGGAGCGGTTAGTTTTGGCAATACAGATTGGCAATTTTTCATACCCTAATTTTATAATCCGAGCAATATCTTTTTCTGCTTTTGGTGTATAGACAACCCGATTAGCGCCATAAATCTCAGTCGCGACTTTTTCGATTTTAGTCTCAATTGAATCTTCTAATTCATATATTGGCTGGGGATTTGATGGATTTTGCTCAACGGTCTTGATTATCGTCTCGGCCAATTCGATTGCACCTTTACCACCTGTATGGAAACTATAAACTTCTACGCAAGGAACTTTATTTTGAGCACAAAATGCTTTTACATTTTCAATCTCATCTTTAGTATCACCAGAAAATATGTTTAAGGCAACTACGGAAGACATTCCCAATTTTCTTACATTCTCAATATGTTTTGCCAGATTGGAAAATCCTTTTTGGAGATGTTCGATTGTGCCTGATTTTAAGTCTTTTTCATTTGCTCCACCGTGTAATTTCAATGCTCTGATTGTTGCCACAATTACTGCTACATCAACCTTAAAACCGGCAACCCGTGACACAATATCAATAAATTTTTCTGCTCCTAAATCAGAACCAAACCCGGCTTCAATTACAACATACTCAGCAAGTTTTAACGCCATTTTAGTTGCAATCACACTACTTGTGCCATGAGCAATATTGGCAAATGGTCCGGTGTGAATAAATGCTGGCGTATGTTCAATGGTTTGGACTAAATTCGGCTTTAAGGCATCCTTAAGTAATACTGCCATCGAACCACAAACTCCTAAATTACCCGCAGTCACTGGATTATTATTTATATCAAAAGCCACTAAAATTCGACACAGTCTCTGTTTTAATTCACTAAGAGAACTGGATAAACCCAAAATTGCCATTATTTCGCTTGCTGCGGTAATGATAAAACCGTCTTCTCTGGCTGGCCCGTTAGTCTTACCACCTAAACCGACGACAATATTTCTTAAACTCCGGTCATTCATATCCATTGTTCGCTTAAACACAATTTCTCTTTCATCAATCTGTAATTTATTACCAAAATGGATGTGGTTATCTAATACTGCGCATAAAAGATTATGAGCCGAGCCAACTGCATGAATATCGCCGGTAAAATGTAAATTAATATCTTCCATTGGAAGAACCTGGGCGTAGCCACCACCAGCCGCACCGCCTTTTATCCCGAATACTGGACCTAAAGAAGGTTCGCGTAGGGTAACAATTGATTTTTTGCCGAGTTGATTAAATGCCATACTTAAACCAATAGCGACTGTGGTCTTACCTTCACCAAAAGCAGTTGGTGTGATTGCTGTAACCAGAATCAATTTACCATCAGGATTGGATTTAATTTTTTCATAGAACTGAAGTGAGATTTTAGCTTTATATCTACCACAAGGAAGCACAAAACTTTCATTAATACCCATCTTGTCTGCAAGAACTTCAATGGGGATTAGTTTTGCACTCTGAGCAATCTCAATGTCAGTCTTCATACAATCATTAATTTAGTTACTTTATATTGACTACAAGGAAGTATAAATTTCTCGTCAATTCCCATAAGTTCAGCAAGAGATTCAATTGGATTAGTTTTGCAGTTCGAGCAATCTCAATATCAGTCTTCATACAATAAAAGTTCAATTACTAAGACACAAAAATTTAAACATCTTTCTATCATTTCTTATCTTTCTTACTTATCCTTTTTCCTTTGTTCTTCATATCCTATGCTTTACTTCTCTTCTTAATCTTAATGAATTAGTCACTACATTTATTGAACTTAATGCCATGGCGGTTTCGGCAATAATCGGATGTAGTAATCCCAGAATTGCCAATGGAATCGCGATTGTATTATAAAAGAATGCCCAGAATAGATTCTGTTTAATTTTACGAAAAGTTGCTCGGGAAAGTTTAATTGCGGTCACAACACCATAAAGACTTCCCCTGACCAAGGTAACATCTGATGCCTCAATTGCAATATCTGTGCCGGTTCCGAGGGCAATACCAACATCGGCTTGAGTCAATGCTGGCGCATCATTTATACCATCACCAACCATTGCAACAATTCCGTATTCTTTTTGAAGCTCGGCAACTGCTTTCTGTTTATCTTCAGGCAGAACATTGGCAACAATCCTTTCAATACCGACTTTCTGACTAATTGCTTTTGCAGTTCGTTCATTATCACCGGTAAGCATAATAAGATTTAATCTCATTTTCTTTAATTCTTCTAATGCCGATTTCGAGTCATCTTTCAAAGTATCAGCAATTGCCATTAATCCGGCTAATCTTTGGTCAATTGCAATTAATATCACGGTCTTACCTTCATCTTCTAATTCAGTTATCTTATTATTTATTGGAGAATAATTGATATGCAACTCATCAAAAAATATCTTATTGCCAACGATAATTTTTCTATTATTGACCATACCGATAATGCCTTTTCCTGAAATGGCGTTAAATTTATTCGGCGTACTGATAGTTATACTTTTTGATTTTGCTTTCTCGATAACGGCTAAAGCCAGTGGATGTTCTGAACCTAATTCCAAACTTCCCGCATATGCTAACAATTCATTTTCATTCACAGCATCATCCGTAATAATATCAGTAACTTCTGGTTTGCCTTTAGTGATTGTGCCTGTCTTATCGAACACTACTGCTTTTACTTGCTGAAGCATTTGAATCGCTTTGCCGGACCTAAACAAAATCCCTTTTTCTGCTCCAATACCTGAACCGACCATTAAAGCAGTCGGTGTTGCTAAACCCAAAGCACAAGGACAGGCAATAACTAAGACTGCAACGCCCGCAAATATTGCTAAGGAAATCGAAGATAAATATGGATTGACCCAAGGTAAAATATCATTTGCCCAGAATAGAATATTTCTTAAATAAGGTGCCAAAAACAACCAGATGAAAAATGTTGTAATTGCAATTACTATAATTATTGGTACGAATCGTGCAGTGACTTTGTCTGCAAATTCTTGAATTGGCACTTTTGAATTTTGACATTCTTCCACTAACTTTATTATCTGGGCTAAAAAGGTATCTTTACCCACTTTTGTTGCTCTGATATGGAGTAATCCGTTCTGATTAATTGTTGCACCAATAACTGAATCGCCGACTTTTTTCTTAACTGGTAAAGATTCACCGGTTACCATTGATTCATCAACACTGGATGTACCCCAAATTACTTCACCATCAGTCGGAATTTTTTCTCCGGGACGCACCACCATTATATCATTTACTTTCAATTGTTCAATTGGGATTTCTTGTTCTTGATTATTTACTATAGTTCTAACGGTTTTTGCGCCGAGTTGTAGTAATCGTTTAATTGCCTGAGATGCTTTGCCCTTAGACCTGGCTTCGATATACCGACCGGTAAGATGGATTGCCATTATCATTCCAGCAATACCAGCATAATTTTCAATTTGAAGATTAAAGATTTTCAAAACACCGCTAACTAAAGCAGTGATTGTGCCGATTCCAATCAAAACATCCATTGATGCTGAACCGTGCCTAATAGAACTGATACCCGATTTTAATGTATTAAATCCAGGAACAAAAACTGCTAAACCACCAAGAATTAGCATAATGTGTTCAATATAAAAAATATGAATATTAAATACCATATGCAACAGCATTAAAACGACAAGTGGAATTGTAATTATCCAGACAATAATCAATCTAAATTTTGCTTTCTGCCACAGTTTTTGTGAATCACCTTCAATCTCTTTCTCTTCTATAACATCATAGCCAACTGTTCTGATTGTCTCTTTGATTTTATTAATACTTGTGCGGTTTTTATCAAACTCAATTGTGGCATTCTCTCCTGCTAAATTTACTGCAACCTTATTAACTCCAGGTAGTTTCTTTAATGCATTTTCAATGGTTAAAACACAACCAGCGCAAGTCATACCTTTTATTGGAATCGTTATTGTTTCATTTTTGTCGCGCTTTTTCATTTCTTCAGGAACAGGGATAAAAAATTTCGGGAAAGCAAGATATTTTTCTGGCTCGGCTTTGAATTTTTCTAAACAGGATATACTGCAGAAATGATAGGTTATGCCTTGATAGTCAAATCTACCGGCTTCGTCTGATTCACTAACCTCCATCCCGCAGACCGGGTCTTTATATGTCATATTAAATATTAAAACTCAAATATCAAAAACATGGAGAACTCATAAACATATGCTTTCAACCATACTAATAATAAATCCTTAAATAAACTTATGCCTCAACAAAACTAAGTTTAATGTTCACAACTAATATTTCTCTATGAAAAATTAAAAAATATATTATCTTTAATTTATTCCGACCTTTCTGTCTTCATGTCACTGTGGCGATTATGTTATTTTTTCCAGAGTCCGTGAATATTACAGTATTCGCGTGCCGTGATGTTTTCTGCTTGGATATTAAACTCCGCTTCTGGTATATCACCTGGTTTTAAGAACTTTCGATAACTTTTTCCATCCGCAATGATTTGAATCCATTCAATATAGTGTTTCTCTTCCATGGGATGTGGTATGGAACCAATTTTGACTTTTACACCAGTTGCAGTCTTTTCAATTACTGGCACATGTTTTTCCATACCAACATCTGCGGTCTTTTCTTGCAGAAGTTCCATTGGCTCACCGCAACAGACCAAAGTGCCACCACCAGTATGTAGGACTTCGACAATATTACCACATATTTTACATTTATAAATTTGGTATAATGCTGTCATTTTTTATCCTTTCTCTATGATTTTGGTTATTATTCAATAAATTATTTTCTTTAGACCCGATGCGTTTTTCGGCACATATTAATCATTTATTATTTGGGCAACTTCTTATGGCAGAGCCACCAGTCAATACATTCAAATTCACCGGCTTTGGCTTTAGCCAATCTTTCTTGAGCAGTCTTAACATCTCTTGCTGGCGGAATAATTACATGGTCATTCATAATCTCATTATTCGGCCAGTTTGCGGGCATTGCGACACCGTATTTATCCGAAATCTGCATTGCTTCTACAGCCCGTAAGATTTCGTCCATATTTCTACCCAGTTCTTGGGGATAATATAAGATAATTCGAATTTTACCTTTATCGTCAACAACAAATACAGCACGAACCGTATTGGTTCCTTTGCCGGGATGAATTAGACCAAGCGTTTCGGCAACTTTACCCGTATCCGCAATAATCGGAAATTCAATCTCTACGCCCAATTTCTCTTTAATCCATTCCTCCCATTTAATATGAGAAAAGACTTGGTCAACACTCAAACCTATGAGTTCGCAGTTCAACGCCTTAAATTTATTATATCTTTTCTGAAATGCGACAAACTCAGTAGTGCATACTGGAGTAAAATCTGCCGGATGACTAAATAAAACAAACCATTTCCCAGCAAACGCTTTGGGTAATTCCATCTCACCGTGAGTTGTCTGCACTTTCATTTCTGGAAAATTATCGCCTAAAAGCGGCATATTTCTCTTTTCAATATTATTCATAATTTCTCCTTTCTTGGTACTTTATTATTTATCATTTAGTAATTAGACTCTTTAATTTACAATTAGATTCGGATTTACTTAATTTTTTATCCAAGGAAACTGCCTTACTCTATTGTTAGGCATAGAATCACAAACTCGATTAACTAATTAGCAAAAAATTTATTTTGTTTCAGTATACTTATTGTGATAAACAAATTTTTCTAAGGCATATCTTGGCGGACGCTCTTTCTCATCTTTAACTTGTTTTTCTGATAACACTGGTTTTATTACTGCTGAATGTTTACCGACCATAATTAGCGTTATCACATTCATCTCTTCGGGAATTCCAAGCACTTCTTTAACTTTTTTCGGGCTATAACCGGCAATTGGGTGTGCAACCAATCCAAGTTCAGTTGCTCTTAACATTAAAAAACCTACTGCCATTCCGCAACCAAAAAGATAATATTCTCGGTCGTGAATTATACAGTCAAATTCTTT
The DNA here is from genome assembly GCA_026418155.1 of candidate division WOR-3 bacterium. Taxonomy (NCBI): domain Bacteria; kingdom Pseudomonadati; phylum Caldifarciminota; species Caldifarciminota bacterium. The sequence goes on from JAOABV010000002.1 coordinate 40,308, forward strand.
TTTACTGAAAACCGCAATCATCATTGAAGCATCATATGCCCATTCATTGCCTTTAGATAACGTTGTCTTCATCTTTTCCAACATATCCTTATCATAAACAAAGACAAATCGCCAGGGTTGATTATTAAAACAGGATGGTGCCAATTGTGCTGACTTTGCTAAATCTTCAATCAGTTCTTGAGTAATTTCTACTGGGTCTAAAGACCGATATGCTCGACGCTTATCAATAGCATCTTTTACATCCATTCTGCCTCCTTAAAATTATATATTTCAAACCTGCTTCTCAGTTTTATTATGAACATAATAAATTTGTATATTATTTAATCACTGTTCTTAAATAAGTCTTTTATTTGTCTTACCAAAAGGTATACTTAAAAGTTTCCCCAAAATCAATCATAATTTTTATCTAACCCGCTAACAATCAAAAATTAACCACAAAAAACCGATTACAATAGGGTATAGTTCCCTGTGTGGTTTAAGAATTTTATAATTCTTTTGATTTTTATATCTATTAAAACTCCATCTTTCTCTTTTATTAGACTGCTTATTTTATCCTCATTTTTTATTCCTATGTCCCCGTCTGAAACATTTGCGATGTCGAAGTCTTTTAACCAACTTATCATTCTACCTTTCCGGAAGAAATTATCTATGTAATTATTCATATTATATACGACACTATCTATGAAGTCGCTCTCTTTAGACAAAATCTTTGTTTTTGTTTAATCCTTTTTAAGACTCGGTTTTGTTTGTTTCAGGATATGCTGAGGAATAGAGAGTCTTTTTGAAGATGAAGATTGGGTTGGTTTTGTCAAAGCAGATGGCAAAACAAAATTACCGGCTCGGTCAGTTTTGATTAGCAAAACATCTAAATAACCTGCACCATAAGAATCAGTCGCTCCTGTTATAATATAGCCACCATCTGGACTCTGTCGAACTGAATAACCAAAATCATCATCAGTTCCACCAATAATTTTCTCCCATTGCATTATGCCAGTTGAATTGGTCTTGATTAACCAGACATTCGCATCAGCAGAATTAGTGAAACCAGTAATAATATAGCCACCGTCACTGGTTTGCTGTACTGAATAACCATAATCCTCATCGGTCTTATTAAATGTCTTATCCCATTGCCGACTGCCGGACGAAGTCGTTTTTATTAACCAAAAATCGATATTCTCTAAATCGTAAGAATATGTATAACCAGTTATGATGTAACCGCCATCAGTGGTCTGTTGCACCGAATAACCATAATCTTCGTCTGCTTTATCAAAAGTTTTATTCCATTGCATATTGCCACTGACATCGGTCTTAATTAACCAGACATCGATATTATCATTATCCACGAAATAAGTCCAACCAACGATGATATATCCATTGTCAGCCGTTCGCTTTACTTCCATACCATAATCTTCTTCATTTTTATGAAAATTTTTGTTCCATTGCATATTGCCGGTTGAATTAGTCTTAATTAGCAAAACATCAGTTCCATTTGCGCCACCTGTTGTGATACTTCCGGTCAAAATATATCCACCATCTGGTGTCTGCTGAACTGACGCACCATAATCATCACTAGTTCCGCCGAAAGTTTTTCGCCATTGTTCATTACCTAAAGAATCGGTCTTGATAAGCCAAATATCAGCACCGCCAGCACCAAAAGATTCAGTTGTGCCTGTTATGATATAGCCTCGGTCTGCAGTCTGTTGCACCGAATAACCGTAATCGTCGCTAGTCCCGCCGAATATTCTATTCCATTGTTCAATACCCATTGAATCGGTCTTAATCAACCAAACATCAGAACTACCATATGTTGCAGTGGCACCAACAATAATATATCCACCATCAGATGTTGGTTGCACCGAAAATCCAATATCGTCATCATCCAACCCAAAAGTTCTGCTCCAAATTAGCACATTAGAAATATTAATTGTGTGAGGATTTGACCAATTTGTAATTGCACCTTTAATATCTTTGGCTCTGGCTCTAACTGAATAATTTCCTTCAGACGACCACCTATAAGACATAGTACAGATTGTGCCACTGCTAATAAAATTAGACCAATTTGAATATGTGCCATCTCCCCAATCAAATTGATAAGCAACACTATCATTATCTGAATCAATAGTTGAAGTGCTAAAATTACAAATTGTGCCAATTCTAGCGGATAAAGGGCCACTTGGCACTGAAGGAATATTGGGCAATGCGTTTGGGCGAATTGTAATCTGATGCCCGTTTGACCAAGACGAAACTTTTTCTTTTGTATCCTTTGCCCGAACTTTTATGGTATAAGATTTTGCCGATGCCCAGGAATTTGTCATAATTATTGAATCACCACTTGGTATAAAATCACTCCAATTTGAACTATCACCGTCATCCCAATAAAATTGATATGCAATATCATCACCATTGGGGTCAGTCGTTCTGGTAGAAAAACTATATTCTCCATACTGATACCCAATTGAAGGTCCAGAAGGTGTTGCGGGCGTATTTGGTGCTTTATTTCGTTTGCAAGAAATGATTAGAATTAATATACCTAATAGAATATTTAACCAATATCGTCTCATAGTTTTTCTCTTTACGCTTTATTTTTATATTAAATCAAGTTAAACCAAAAAATTCCTGCTGTCAAGTTCAAAAACATTGACGAGAACAATAAAAAGTCAATTCTTACTATTGAATATATTGGAATCACTGAATATTTTTCTTAATTTTCTCTATGGTTTTTTCCGATACAGATGCGTGCCTCAAGTGTTTGCTGGGGCATTTTTTCAGAGATTTCAAACATGAGTATATTGAAAAAATCAGTTCTTACTATCGAACATATTGAACTTGCTGAATATTTTTCTTGTTTTTTCTATGGTTTTTTCCGATACAGATGCATACCTCAAGTATTTTCTGGAACACTTTTCAGAGATCTCAAACATTAGTATACTGAAAGAAATCAATTCTTACTATTGAATATATTTCTTATTTTTCTACGATTTTTTCGGAACGAATGTGTGACGTAAGTTTTCCATAACACTTTTCCACAGCGCTCAAACCTTGGAGTCTCTAAAAATCCTGAATTTTATCTGTCATATTCAGTATCAGATACCTCTATTTTTTCGTATAAATACGGCCGGATTAAGAAAGAAATGGCCAGCGTCGGGTAATTGTATAATGTTCATTAGTTTTTTGATACTCAAAGAGACCACTTACTTTAATATCTTTTATAAGTGCTTTCACCTTGTCATAAAGTCCTCGGGGGTAGAAAAGATAAAAGACCGGAACTAAAGTGGCGAACTTTGCCCATTGCTGCGCTTCTTCTTCATTAATACTACTGAATGTTTCCACTTCACCAATCATTACGATTTTATTGTTCAAGGTGTTGATAATAACAATATCCGGATAATATTCATTACCTTCAGCATCAGTCACAACTTTATTGCGTAATGGATGATTGACAAATGTCATTAAATGTGGTTGGGCTGGATTAGGATAATTATATAAACTCCTTTTGATGAGATTGATTATTGTTTCGTGGACCACTTGTTCCGGTAATGGTCTATCTTCCATTTATACTCCCACAAAAAAATAATAATTATAATCAAGTTACTTAAATCAAATGAACCCGATTTCTACATAAATGTTATTTGCTTATCGCGGACCGTAAAATATCAAGTCACATTTAGTAAAAATGCATCTCAGTATTGAGTTTTTCCCGTAAAATTAAAATCTTTAATTAAAAGGGCTGGAGCCACAACTGAAGCATTTTCGCCTGTGAGAAAATTTTCTTTAGAGATGGCGATTACTTGTTTTAAGGTTTCATAGATATTTATCGTATAACGAAGATTTTTTATGCCATATTGGATTTTGCCATTTTCTACCCAGAATGTGCCGTCACGGGTTAAGCCGGTAATTAAAGTCTTATCTGGGTCTACTACTCTTGTATACCAGAATCTGGTAACTAAAATACCTTTATCCAACATCTTCAGCATATCACTCATTGATTTTGTCCCTGGTTTCACTACCAAATTTGCTGGAAACGGACCATAAGGATTAGGTTGCGGTAATGCATGGCCGGTATTGGTTTTTTTGAGTTTGTTAGCATAGAACGAATCAAAAACAACTCCTTTAGCAATACCTTTATCAATCAGTAACACTTTTTTTCGGTCAACCCCTTCAAAATCAAAAGGAAGCGCGAGTGATAGAGGATGTGCGGAATCATCAACTATAGTAATATTTTCGCCGGTAATTTGTTTTCCTAAGTTTTTAGAGATTATCGAGCGTTTTTCAGCAAACGCTTTAGCGCCAAACTCAAGCCAACCAAGAAACATAATAATCTCAGCAACTGCAAATGGTTCTAATAATACCGTATAGGTACCAGGTGAAATTTCTTTGGGATTTTTACTTAAGAGGGCTTTTTCCGATGCGATTTCGGCTAATTCTTTCCAATTAATATTATCAAATTTCTTATTTGCAGCAGCAGTAAATCCAGAACTATTTTCCGACATTGCGGTAACGGAAACATAAGTATCCATTCCTTGAGCATATTTATCAATTCCGAAATTATTTCTAATACCCAAACTATAAGTGCTAGTATGGATTACCCCAGCAACATCTAAATTATATCTTTTGCAGATCTTAACAATTTCTCTCACTGCCGATGCTCTTTGCTCAGGAGTAACAACCTCGATTACTTCTGTCTTATGCTCTTTAATTTTTGACTTTGTAGTCGGTTTAGGAAGACTAACAAAATCTTTATCTGGAGTTGAATGCATTGCTAATTCGGCTGCTTTGCAGATTGCCATTTTTACTCCTGTCGGTGTCAAGTTACGGGTAGAAAGCCCACCAATCCGTTTGCCTTCGGAAGAATCGATTATCACTCTGGTCCATAGATAAGGATTTTCCACTGTTATATTCTGATGGATTGTAGAATTAGCAAAACGTGTTGTTCCCCGCTGAATAGAGAAAATACCCACTTCACTCATATCTAAAGGTGTTAATGCCGCAGAAAGTAATTCTTTAGTTTTATTCTTATCAATCATTCGACACCTCACTATTCTACTATTATCTTAACACTCATTACTATCTTCTTATTATCTTAATATTTTTTTGAATATGTCCGATTTCATTGACATATCGTTTATTTACCTATTCTAATATTGCGGAAGCGTGCGGGTGAAGCTCCATGGCCTACGGTCATTGTTTGCATTGGGTCACCTTTTCCACAATTGGGCACACCCCAAACTTCCCAATAGTTCTCATTACAAATTGCGTCACAATTACGCCAGATTTCATAAGAGATGCCGGAATAAGAAGGACGTCTAACCATCTCGGTCTTTTTACCATTTTTAATTAGCCATCCAATTTCTGAAGAGATATGATAATTTAGTCGCATATCGTCGATACTGGGTGAACCGGCTGATTCAAGATAAATGCCATCTTCAGTATCTGCAATTAAATCTTCCAATGTCCAAGTTCCAGGTAGAAGATTGATATTAGTCATTCGGATAAGTGGAATCGATGCCCAAGAATCTGCCCGCATTGCGCCGTTGGACGACTGATTAATAACTGGCGCGGTTTCTCGTGATGTTAGATAACCATTAAAAATGCCGTCCTTTATCAGATAGGTTTTTTGGGCCGGCACACCTTCATCATCAAAACCAAAAGAACCAAGACCACCTTCAATTGTTGCATCAGCCGTTATATTTACAATTGGTGACCCCATCTGAAATTTATACAATTTATCAATAGTCAAATGGCTTTTACCGGCTAAACTTACTTCTGTGCCTAACACCCGGTCAAGTTCTGTAGGATGACCGATAGTTTCGTGTATTTGGATAGCAGTCATTGAACCGTCACAGATGACGGTTGTCGTTACATCTGGGCATTCTCGAGCAGTTGTTAAGGCAACAGATTCTTCTGCGACGCGTTGGGCATTTTCTAAAAACTTTTGTGATTCGATAAATTCGTAACCAGCAGTTTTATAATGGCCGTGCATTCCTGGATAAGAACGCTCACCGGTAATATTACCTTTAACAGCAGTTGCAGCAATAAAACCACCAGATTGATAAATCCACTGCTCAATATAAGAATCATCGCTTGCGGCAAAGATTTGAAATTTCTTGTTAAATGAGAGATAACTTTCAACTAAACTGACACCTTTGACTTTTCGCATTATTTCATCAACTTGTAAAAGTAACGACATTTTATCTTCTAATGAAACCGTAAATGGGTCTTTAATTATTGTAGTTTTATATTCTCCGATGATTTTTCCTTTCGAATCCAAAAACACATCTTTTGCCTTTAAGGTTGAAGATGCTTTAGCCACACGCACTGCTAAACTTGCAGTTTTAGCCACATCTTCTTTATTTAATTTAGCAGTTGCGGCAAATCCCCAGCATCCTTGAGCAATTACTCTAATACCAACACCAGCATCTTCATCTTTTTTTAATACTTCAACTCGTCCATTTTTTATCATCATTTCTTCTTCTTGTTTTCTAATCAAACGGACATCGACATAACTGGCACCTTTCATCTTAGCCGAATTGAGTGCTACCGCGACTAAATCCTTATCGATTCCAGTAACTTGTGCAGATTGCATAACACCTCCTAAATTATTAACCGCTTGTACTCATTATGATATAAGTACTTCGGTCAACTCTTTGATTAATTTTCTATTTTCCGCTGGTGTTCCGATACTGATGCGCAAAGCATTAGGAAAACCATACTCTTTAATCGTGCGGGTAATAACTCGGCGTTGTTGTAAGGCTTCGAAAATGTCTTTCGAATCAGTCGCAAAATTGGTAAAGATAAAATTAGCATAAGTTGGTAAATAAAAAATCTTCAGTTTACTCAGTTCCCGATACAAGTATTTTTTGCCTTGCTCATTGATTCGGCGGCTGCGCTTAATATGACTCCAATCATCCAAAGCCGCAATTGCGGCTACCTGTGCTAACCGATTAACATTAAACGGCGTGCGCACTTTCATCATACTATTAATAATTTCCGGTGACGCAATACCATATCCAATTCTTAATCCGGCTAAACCATAAATTTTAGAAAAAGTCCTTAAAATCAAAACATTTTTCCCTTCCTGAAGATATTTCAAAGAATTCGGATACTCTTTCTCGGTGATATAATCATAATAGGCTTCGTCGATAACCACTAAGACAAAATTCGGCACTTTATCCATAAACTCATCCAGTTCATTAGCCCATATGCAAGTTCCAAGGGGATTAATCGGGTTATCAAGATAGATGATTTTAGTCTGAGCCGTAATTTCCGACAGCATCCGATGCAAATCGTGACGATATTCTTTGAGTGGTATATCTTGAGTCATACTACCAACCACTTCTGCACCAATTTTTGCCATTAAGAAAGAACCCGCACTGCGCATTAATCGTTCATAAGGGTTTAAGAAAGTAAGACAAGCAAAATAAATCAATTCCACCGAACCATTACCTAAAATGATATTATCGATACTGACATTATGTTTTTCGGCTAACTTCTGTTTAAGATAATACCCATTATCATCCGGGTAGAGATATGTCTCGGAAAGATATTTTTTTATGGCATTAAGAGCTTTAGGCGATGTTCCCAAAGGATTTTCATTGGATGCCAGTTTAATAATCTTGCCCACCAAATTCAGTTCTCGGGCAACCTCTTCAATCGGTTTTCCTGGTTTATAGGTCTTTATTGCTGAAATATTAGGTCTTGGTAAAAAACTCATTCTTTTCCTCCTTAGGTCTTGTTTTCTTTAATTACTAAAATCTGTTTTTCGCTATCCGCAATCTGTTTTTTACTATTTTGCGAAAAATGGTCAGGGGTTAGCGGATGGCGAATTGCATCGGATTGTGTTTGTTCTGTGGATGCAACCACATAATGGGCTTGTCGCTTGATAAATAAAAACACAATACCGCCAATAAATGCAAAAATTAAATTAATTATCAAAAAGAGCGCACTTATTGCAGTGGCTTTTTCTTTGGCGATGCCCACAAAGGTATTAAACATATAAACAAAACTATTTTCTCTTATACCCAGTCCGCCGACAGATACCGGAATCATGGTTATTACCCCAATTGCCGGAATATATAAGAAATAATACAAGAGAGATTTATTGACTGAAATACCAAGCGCAATTAGCCACCACACCATAGCAATTGCAGATTGAACTAACAGTGAAAGCAGAAAACTCCATACAAGTTTATCTTTAATTTGGCGATAATCTTTTATTTCTTGATAAGCCCGTTCAAATCGTTCGCCTAATCGAAAAATTTTTAGGTGGAAAAATATTTGAGAAAAAATTCGGTGCACCCGGTCAGAAAACATTGCCAACATTACGACCATTAAAAACACTAAGCCGGCTATTTCTAAAAGCAAGTAGCGATTGCTACCCATCTTCGCTAAAAAAAGCACACCTGAGGCTAAAGAGGCAAAAAAGAAAATACCAATAAAACCGATAAATCGGTCAACAAATGCTGCGGCTAATGCCGGCGAAGTCCGATGTCGGCCGGTTTCTGAATCTCTTTGCGCAGTATAGGCAATTCGAATAACATCACCACCTATTGCCGTCGGTAAGATGTTATTAAAAAGCCAAGATGCCAAATAGACTTTTAAAAGATAACCAAAAGAGAATCTAATATTACGCGCATCCAATAGAATTTTCCATCGCCAATTACTGAGTAGTAAAAAGATAAAACAGAGAAAAATCGCCATCAGATAATAATAAATATTAACTTGTTTCATAATTGCATACGCATCTTTTAAATTGACTTTTTGAACCAGATAAAACATTAATGCAAGGGTAATGATTATTTGAAATATGGAAAATATACTTTTCTTCATTAGCAAAATTTGATTTATATTTTTTCGGAGCGATTTTTTTCAGAAAATTTTGAATTCTGAATTTCTTTTTCAATGCGCTCCAGACGCTCAGAAATGTGGGCAACCGCTTCACCAATGAAGCCAAATCCGAAAACTAATAATCCTGCTAAGATTAGTAAAATCACTAAATATAATAAAGGTCTAAAGCCATGCCCAAGAAATCTTAGAATTAATGCAATGACACCAACTAAGATTCCAAGCATCATTGTTACAAAACCAATTATGCCGAGATAAAGCATCGGCTTACGCATTATACGGATTTGAAAACCAACTGCTAATAAATCAAACAAACCGATAAAAATCCGAAACAGACTTTGATATTTAGGTTTACCGGCATATCGAGGATAGATTGGGACTTTTAGTTCTCGAATCTCATAACCCTTATCGTGGGCTAATGGCACAAGATAACGATGCCAATCTTTACGCAGAGAAACTACATCCCACAAAAGTTCCTTCCGAAACGCCTTCATTGCATTCAAATCATGGACTTTTAAGCCAAATATCTTTCGTGCCAGAAAATTATAAATATTGGAAACGCCTCTTTTTTCATATTTACCTTGCTTCCAGCCCACACACATATCTGCGCCATTTTCTAATTCCGCAACAAACTTGGGAATATCAGATGGAGAATATTGAAGGTCAGCATCAAATATAATCAAATATTGCCCTTTAGAGGCGTAAGCACCTGTCAGTATTGCTTCTGTCTTACCCAAATTCCGCTTATGCTGCTTGACTCTTAAAAACTTATAAGTTGATGCCAGTTCTACCGCTTTCTTATATGTGCCATCCCTACTTCCGTCATCAACCAATATAACCTCATAATCAGATGTCACAACTTGCGATAATCTCTCAATAAGCGGAACAATATTTTCCTCTTCATTGAAAGCAGGAACAATTATTGAATACTTGACCACGCTTAATTATACAAAAATTGACGAAGATGTCAAGATAAATCATTGAATTTTTTACATTACATACTATATGTGGTGTTTTTAATATTATGATACTATATATAGAAGATTAAATCTAATCAAAGTCGGTTTACTATATCAAGGTTTGATGATTTTTAGGGATAATAAGGTAAATCCTTTTAATTATTATATAGAACTTTATCCAAATATTATTTAGTTATCCGAATATTATTTAGTTATAAAAGAATTATTAACACAGAATTCTACTAAAGCATCTTTCATTGCAAGACGCGATATTTCCGGATTTTCATTAGACTCTATGTCGAGTTTCTGAATGTTCAGCAAAGTAGAAGGGCTAGGGTGGGGCTAGCCCAAGCCAGACTATTTCCCAGCTCATCGCATATAGTATTTTACCCTATAAGCGGAATATGAGGTTGCCTACCAGTTAGCCTAAATCGTGTAGCAAAATCTCTTGAAGTTTGTATTTCAATCTGTAAAAAACAGATATTCTTTTAATACTTTCCCAAATGTTTGCTTACTTATTTATAAGACCGCCTTTGAAATAACTTAAAACGTAATCTGACAGAAAATCTAATATCAGTTCAGATAGCAATCTTATTAGAACACTTTGCTTTACAATGGATTATAAGTTAGATAAGGAACTTTTCAAGTAGAGACTTTGAACATTTAAGCAGGTCGGACCTGATAGGGTTGGAGTTAGACTTTAGTTAAACCATCTGGCTTGAGGAAAAAACCGTTATTATTACCAATTCCACTCCCTTGATAATAGAGGTTAGGTGAAAGTGATTATGAACATTTACTACTGCTTTTGTTCACTTCTATCCAGAAAAGGAAATTATGTACTTAATCTTAACCTTTTGAACAATTTACCGTTTGTTTGCATTTGCGATTCGTCACTGTTATTAAGCAAGTCTGGCATAGTATCAGCTTTTAACATTAAACTTTTGAACATTTAACATTAGGTGACATTGAAATCAAGTAGGTCCGGCTTAGTAATTACCACATTCTATTTTTGCTCCTTAATTTTTAGTTCTTAATTTATTTTATTACCACTAATCTTTCAATTATTCTTTTCTCTTCAGTTTGGAGCGTATAGAAAATATACGCCTGAAGATAGTTCTTTGGTATTCAAATTTAGATTGTGAGTGCCGGTTTTCTTTTCTTCTTTACATAAAACTTTGATTAACTTTCCTGCATTATCATAGAGTATCGAAATTATTTTTGGTCAGCTATTAATTCAATGAACAATGTGGTTTGTATCTTGCAAGGATTAGGGAAAATAAATAGTTCCAGTGCCGGCGAAACCGGTTTAGGCTTTTTGGGTTCTTTTATTTCTATGGCAGAAGCAATTGGTTGAAGTCACATATACATCACATCATAGACTTGTGGATTAAAACTCATTTCACGCGAGCAGACCAAATCAACACCATTTCGTGTTACAGGATGAGATAATTGGGGAATGCCTGACAAATTCGGGTCGTTAGTTAAATTCATAACAGGAGACCACTATACGCTGTTGAATGTCCAATTGAAAATATCGTCCAATTTATCCAGTTAATCTTTCCTACTAAACAACATAAACATTGTCTGAAGAGTAACAAACCACATTGGGACGGATTGAAAGAGTGTTCGAGTTTCTGATGTATTAATGGGATAACTTCTCCCATTTGTGTCGGTATAACAAAGATAATATATCTCACTGTGAGATATCTCCTGAGACCATTAGATAATACACAATGTATACGATTTTGGGTGTCAACAGTCAGAACGACATCACCTTCTTCTTCAATTTGCCAACCTAAATGATATTGGAGTGAACATATAAGGTTATCGTACTCTTATGTTGTATAGGCGTAAATTCCGATTAAAATCGCCTCTCGGGAGTAAGTAATTAATGAAGAAGTTTTTAATATTAGACTAATAAGACAAACCGCTGCTAACCTCTTTATGAGTATATTAGTCATTTGAGTAGATTAACAATGAGCGCTAATATTTACAGAAATGATATTTGTTATGATAAGAATGAGATAAGAAAAGACTCTGACTCTACTGGAAACTTTCATATTTTAAGTTTAATAACCAATTATATTTCTTATATTTCTATCTATAGTTAGGCTTAGGAGACCCCTATTGATATTGTCCACACTAAAAAAATCATAATGAATATTATTATCAAAGATTGCTGGGATTTTTGATTTAATGTCGGAAGTGCCTGGTGCCGGTAAAGAGCAAAGTAATATTATGCTCATTTGCGGCTTCAATTACCTCTTTATCGTTAATCGACCCGCCGGGTTCAATAATTGCTTTTATCTTATTATGTCCAGCAAGGTCAATTGAATCGCGGAAAGGAAAGAATCCGTCTGAAGCCATTACTGCGCCAGTTAATTTTCCTTGTGCTTTTTTAATCGCAATTTCTACGGCATCAATTCTTGAAGTTTGTCCTGCGCCGATACCAATTGTTGCTTTATCTTTTGCCAAAACAATTGCATTGGATTTAACAAACTTAACCACCTTCCAGGCAAATTCTAAATCGGCAATTTCTTGTGGAGCCGGTTGCCGTTGCGAGACAACCTGCCAGTTCTTTACATCTTCTTTTATTATATCCTTTTCTTGCAAAAGTATTCCACCAAGACAGTTGCGAATTAACATCGGAGACATTTCGCCCGAATATTCCACAACTCGTAAATTCTTTTTAGTTTTTAGCATTGTTAATGCTTGATTAGTAAATGACGGCGCAGTGATAACCTCTAAAAATATCTTTGTCATCTCTTTTGCCGTATCTCCATCAACTTCACAATTAAAGCCGACAATGCCACCAAATGCTGATTTATTGTCTGACTCTAATGCCTTTAGATAGGCATCTTGAGGATTATCTCGGGTTGCAACACCACAAGGACTATTATGTTTTACAATCGCACAGGTTATTTTAGGAAAATCTTGCACAATAGATATTACTGCATCTAAATCTAACAGATTATTATAGGAAAGTTCCTTACCTTGTATTTGCTTTATCTGAAAATTAGAAAATGGGTCTTGATAGTAAAATGCTTTTTGATGAGGATTTTCACCATAGCGTAATGGTAAAGATTTAATATAAGTTTTAGTATAATACTCAGCAAAGTTTACTGATTGCAATTGATGGTAAAAATATTCTTGAATTAGACTATCATAATGGGCAACAATTTCAAATGTTTTAAGCGCTAATAATTGTCTCGTTTCAAAGGAAATACAGTTTTTCTCTTTGAGTTCATTTATAATCATCGGATAAAATTTTTTATCAGGAATAACTGTAACATATTCAAAATTTTTTGCTCCGGCTCGGAGTAAAGTCACCCCGCCAATGTCTATCATCTCAATCATCTGATTAAGCGCAAGATTTTTCTTGAGTGATTCTTCAAAGGGATAGAGATTACAGACCACAATATCTATTGGTTCAATCCCGGTCGTATCAACATCTTTATCTTTACGATAAGAAAGGATTCCACCGGCAATTTTCGGATGTAGTGTTTTTACCCGTCCTTCTAAAATTTCTGGTGAACCAGTGTAATCCGATACTTCTATTACTTTAATCTTTGCTTGCTTTAATAGTTCTGCAGTTTTGCCTGTTGCGAGTATCTCAATATTAAGTTCGAGCAAGACCTGTGCCAAATCAACAATACCTTCTTTATCCCAAACACTAATAATCGCTCTTTGTAATTTCATTTAGACAAAATTTACTACAAAACCATAGAGCACGCAGAGAAACAATTTGGAGAAATTTCTGCACCTCCGCTCTATGGATAGCAATCTTCCTTTTTTAATAGATAGCGGAAAGCGGTTAGTGAATAGTATATTAGGCACCAAATTTTTTCAATTTGAGACTATGGGCTAATAATAATTGCATTACTTTAGTTTGAGGAAAGATACCAAGACTACCTTTAGCACAATTTTTTTCTGAAAACTTTTCCCAATTATCTTTTCGACAATATTCTGAGTAAAGTAAAAACGGATTGGGATGCCAAGAATGACCTTTAAGCACGGCTGGTGTTGAATGGTCTGAGGTTATAGTGATGACATCAAAATTGAGTTTAAGAATTGCTGGCAGAAGTGTATCAAATTTTTCAATCAATTTAACCTTACCGTGAAAGTCGCCGTCTTCGCCTTTCATATCTACTTCCTTAAAATGGAGATAAAAGAAATCATATTCGTTAAAATTTTTCGTTAAAGTTTCAATCTCTGCTTCCCAAGTTTCACCTGCGTCTAATACTTTCATACCCACTAAACTGGCAATGCCTTTATACATTGGATAAGTTGCGATTGCTGCTGGTTTTATAGGATAGCGACTGCTCATTGGCTCAAGAGATGGATTTTGAGCAAACCCCCGCAATAAGATATAATTAGCTTTCGGTTCATCTTTTAACAAATTGGCTAATTGGTCGACAAAAAGATTCACAATTCTTTCACTTTTACTTGCTTGAGGAGATGTGGCAGAAATTTTTATTGGTGGTCTGCCTTCCTTCTGTGGGTCAGATTCAGTTAAATCAGAACTTAAATCTTTGCCACGAAATACTACGACTAAACGATGTTCTTTGCCGGGACGAATAATGATTTCCACATCTTCAATCTTTTTAATCTTTTCTGACAGTTTATTGCAAATTCTTTGGTTTTCTTCAGTAGAAATTCTACCCGCACGCCGGTCAACAATAATTCCATTTTGGATTGTTGCAAAATTTGCTCGCACGCATACATCGTCAGGTCCAACTTCTAAACCCACGCCCAGTGCTTCTAAAATACCTCGGCCAATTTGATGTTTAACCGGGTCGTAACCGAACAGAGCCAAATGAGCCGGCCCACTACCAGGAGTAATACCATCATCCACAGGAACTGTCAATCCCAAACTACTGTCTTTAGCCAAATTATCAAGATTTGGCGTCTTAGCCGTTTCCAGTTCAGTTTTATCTTGCAGGGGAAGACCACCCAATCCATCAATAACAATCAATAGAATTTTCTTTTGGTTTGGTGATAAAAGTGCCTTCAATAATTGCATATTAGATTATCTTCTTATATTAAGTGAAATTAAGACCAACTTAAAACTGCGTAATGAAACGAATGTCATTTTCATAAAATAATCTCATATCGTCAATACGATACTTTATCATCGTGATTCTTTCCACCCCCATACCGAAAGCATAACCGGAATATTTCAATGAGTCGTAACCGACTGCGGAAAACACTTGCGGATGCACCATACCGGCACCGAGAATCTCTAGCCAACCGGTATTTTTACAGGTTTTACACCCTTGACCATCACATATTACACAAGAGATAGCAACCTCAGCGCTCGGTTCAGTAAATGGGAAATACGAAGGAGTAAATCTGACTTTAACTCCTAAACCAAACATTTTTTGACAGAATTTTTCTAAAGTTCCTTTTAATTCTGCCATACTAACATTTTCATCCACATACAGCCCTTCGACCTGATGAAAGACCGGAGAATGAGAAGCATCAAAATCATCTGGTCGAAAAACTCTACCGGGGGCAATAATTCTTATTGGTGGTTGACTTTTCTCCATAACTCGAATCTGAACCGGCGAAGTGTGACTTCTTAAAAGATAATTCTCAATCAAATAGAAACAGGCAATCTGGTCTCTTGCGGGATGTTCTTCCGGAAAATTTAAGGCAGTATAATTATACCATTCGGTTTCTATTTCTGGACCAAGTTTTTCTTCAAATCCCATTCCGATAAAAATCTGAACAATTTCTTCCATTACTTTGGTAATCGGATGTTTATAGCCTAAGAATGATTTTTTACCTGGTAAAGTTAAATCAATGCGTTTCTGAGATTTTTTGATTTCCTCTTGAATGTGCAGTTCTGTCTTTTTATTATCAATTAATTGGATTAATTCTTGTTTGATACGATTAGCCAATTCTCCTTGGATACGGCGTTCTTGAATCGGTAACTGACCAAGTTCTCGCAAGAATAGGGTAATTATGCCTTTGCGGCCTAAGTATTTTATGCGGAGTTGCTCTAACTCATCAAGTGTCTTGATGGTTTGGAGAATTTCTTCGGCTTCTTGTTTAACTTTTACTAAATCCATACAAAACTTTTGCGCTCTGAGTCACATTTATCTACTCAGCACTTTTGCCATAAAACCCGATTTCAAGTTTTAGGAAGACTTTTCGCTTTCCAAGCGTGATTTCACTAAAGTCACAATTTGGTCAAAATCTTTTGGGCTACGGACGGCTAACTCGGAGAGTGTTTTGCGATTCATTTCGATTCCGGCTAATTTTAAGCCGTTGATGAACTTACTGTAACTCAGATTATGTGGTTTCAGTGCGGCATTAATGCGAACAATCCAAAGCGAACGGAAAGTTCTCTTTTTGCGTTTACGCTCCCGATAGGCTGATTGCAAGGCTTTCATTACTTGCAAACGTGCGGTTTTATAAAGTTTTGACTTTGCGCCCCAATAGCCCTTAGCCCGTTTGAGCCATTTTTTCCTGCGCTTGCGAGTTGCTGGACCAGTTGTTACTCTTGGCATAATTTTACTCCCTGGTCGTATTGACTTTGGTCGTTACGACCTTGTTAAAAATATTTATTAATTTTGAATTCTTGTTGAATTTCGTACTATTTCCACAGAAATCGAATTTAATTTTAGGCATAAGGAAGTAGTCGTTTCATTTTCTTTTCGTAGGATTTATCAACTATCGATGCGTGGGAAAGCATTCGTTTTCTTTTTCTTGATTTTGAACTTAATAAATGGCTTTTGCCGGCTTTGCGTCGACTTATTTTGCCTTGAGCAGTAATTTTCACTCTTTTTTTCAATGAACTTAAAGTTTTTAATTTCATTTTTTTCTCCTAATCAAGATTCTAAATTTATAAGATTTATAGAGTGTTCTCTTATTTTCATTTTGGTATCAGCATTACTTGAATAATTTGTCGTCCTTCACCTGATACTTTTGGCGCACCTTCAGTTGTAGCACAATCTTTCAAATCATCAATTAACCGTTGAATCACATTCATTGCTAAATTCTTGTGTAGCACTTCTCGACCGCGTAAAGGTAGTAAGACCCGTACTCGGTTTCGTTCGGCAAGAAATTCTTTGATTTTTTTCAATTTGACTTGATAATCATTTTCATTAATTTTCATTGAAAATCTCATTTCGCGGACAGTAGCCGTATGTTGTTTTTTCTTGACTGCTTTTGCTTTGGTTTTTAATTCATACAAGTATTTTCCCAAATCCATTATCCCACAAACTGGCGGTTCGGCATTAGGTGATAGTTCAACTAAATCTAATCCTTGGGCTCGAGCCAGGCGTAAAGCTTCCTGTAGGGGTAATATGCCTATCATCTTTTTGTCAGCCCCAATTACGCGAACAAAATGGGCGCGGATTTTTTCATTGGCTCTTGGTATATTTTCTCTAATAATTCACCTCACTATGATAAATTGCAAATGGCTAATAGCGTATCGCTAATAGCTAATTTATCTGTATCAAACCTGCTTTTATCTGATGGTAAACCTTTCTGGAGCAAATGATATAATGATAATAATAGATTGCTAATGGCTAATATCATCTTTTCATTTGCACATCTTGTTTAATTTGTTGAATAATATTCTCCAAATTACTGCTACCTAAATCGCCTTGATGTCTTTTTCTTAAGGAGACCGTATTATTTTCAACTTCCCGTTTACCGATAATTAGGATATACGGTATTTTTTCGCGTTCCGCTTCACCAATTTTATAACTTATTTTTTCATTTTGATAATTACTAATAACTCTAATATTATGTTCTTTCAGTTGCCGAACAACTTCTTGAGCATAATCAATCTCTTTTTCCGTAATGGTCAGAACAGAAACTTGGTAAGGACTAAGCCATACTGGTAATGCACCGGCATAATGTTCAATTAAAATTCCTAAAAAGCGTTCTAATGCACCTAAAATTGCCCGATGAATCATAAAAGGTGTGTGATGACGACCATCTGCGCCCATAAAATATATATTAAATCTCGATGGCAGATTAAAATCGAATTGGATGGTGGGACATTGCCATTCCCGACCCAAACTGTCCAGTAATTTTATATCAATTTTAGGTGCATAGAAAGTTGCTTCGCCTTCCTTTTTAGTGTAACCAAGACCAGATTTATTCAAGGCTTTTATCAAAGCCTGCTCTGCCATTCGCCATTGTTCATCAGTGCCAACATATTTTTCAATATGCTTGGGGTCACGTAAAGATAAATCAATATGAAAATCCTTAAATCCAAAATCTCCCATAATTTTTAAGGCGAGTTGTAGAGTTGAATAAATCTCATCTTCAATCTGTTCTGGTGTGCAAAAAATATGGGCATCATCTTGCGTAAAACCTCTTACTCGTAAAGCACCATGCATTACACCCGAGCGTTCATTGCGATAAACTGTCCCCAATTCAGCATAACGAATCGGTAAATCACGATAACTGCGAACCTGGGACTGATAAATCAAAATATGACCTGGGCAGTTCATTGGTTTTAAGGCGTATTCTTCTTTTTCCACCATAAGCGTAAACATATTTTCCTTGTAATAAGAAAAATGTCCTGATTTCTCCCAAAGATGTCCCCGAGCAATATGTGGCGTATAGATTATTTGATAACCGGATTTCTGATGTAAGTCAATCCAATATTCTTCAATAATTCTGCGGAGCATACCGCCTTTGGGTTGCCATAACATCAAACCCGGACCGAGTTCCTCCGAAAATAAGAAATAACCCAATTGAGGACCTAATTTTCGATGGTCTCGTAGTTTTGCATCTTCCAATTTTTTCAAATAGACATCAAGTTCTTCTTGAGTAGGAAACGAAATGCCATAAATCCGTTGAAGCATTGGGTTATGTTCATCGCCTTTCCAATAAGCACCAGCAACTGATAACAACTTAAATGCTTGAATAAATCTTGTATTCGGAAGATGAGGACCTAAGCATAAATCTCGAAAACCATTCTGGTCATAAACTGAAATCTGCTCATCGGTAATCTCACTGATGATTTCAAGTTTATAAGGTTCCTTATGTTCTTGGAAATATTCTATCGCTTCTTGTCGCGAGAGAAAGTTGTGTTTTATAACAAGATGCTTCTCAACCAGTTCACGCATCTTATGTTCAATCTTTAATAAATCTTCATCCGTAAAAGTAAACTGGGCGTCAAAATCATAATAGAAACCCTGTTCAATTGCCGGACCTATCGCTAATTTTACATCTGGATATAACAACTTAACTGCATGAGCCAGAAGATGCGCAGAAGAATGCCAGAAAATTTCTTTACCTTCGGGAGAATCAAAATAGATTGGACTAACTTCGCAATCCGCTTCAAGTTTATAGGATAAATCAACAATTTTACCGTCAACTTTTGCGGCCAATGCTTTCGGATCCGCCAGTATGTCCGCAACCGTCTTTTCCGTATTTAAGGATAATATTTTATTGCCAATTTTCGCTTTAATCATATTTCATATCACGAATTAAGGCGCTTAAGTCTAAAAATAAAAGAAAATTTGCCACGATTTCTTGCTTTCTTAAAAACATTTATATAATGAACATCATAATAATAATAATTTCTTAAAATGTCAACAGCAAATTTTAGCAGTAATATAAAACTTCCACAAACTCCATCTGTTTTGCTCTCGGTTGTTTTTAATAAAGAGATATCGAAAGATTCTCCGCATCTTTGTGTTTCACAAGCAAGTTTTCAACTGGAGCGTTTCTTTGGTCGGTTAACTAATTAATTGTTAACTAATTAATTTTTGATATAAATTTAAATACTCTTTAGCCGATTTTGTCCAGGAAAAATCCTCTTGCATTCCTTGTCGAACTATCTTATACCATTTTCTTTTATTTCGAAACAAAGTCAGTGCCTGATTGATTTTATCTAAGAATGCTTTGATATTATATTCACTGAACAAAAAACCGTTGCCATTTTCTGGATTTTCGCTAATATCTCTAATTGTATCTTTTAAGCCACCGGTTTTGAAAGCAATCGGAATTGCACCATATCGTAGCGCAATCATTTGGGTTAATCCGCACGGCTCGTATTGAGACGGAATCAAGAAGAAATCAGACCCAGCATAAATTCTATGTGCCAACTGTTCATCAAATGCTAAAATGACACTTAAATGGTCCGGAAACTTGGTTTTGAGTTCTAAAAGGTTTTTCTCGTATTGTTTATCACCTTTACCTAAGATTATAATATTGACACCAAGATTAATCATTGGTTCAATTGTGGAAATAATTAAATCAATTCCTTTCTGTTGGGCCAAACGAGTAATGACTCCAGCTAACGGAGCAGAAGGATTTTTTAAGTTTAGTTCTGTATATAATTTTTGCTTTATTTCCGTCTTGCGCGTCAGATTGGTTATATCGAAATTAGGGTTAATCATCTTATCCGAACGCGGGTCCCAGACCTCGTAATCAATACCATTAAGAATACCAAGCAATTTATCGCGACGTTCTCGTAATACACCATCGAGACCGAATCCTTTTTCCGGTTTTTGAATTTCTTCTCCATATGTCGGACTAACCGTAGTGATGAAGTCAGAATATACAATACCTGCTTTGAGAAAATTAACTTTGCCATAATATTCGATACCTTGGGGTGAAAACACATCATCAGGAACATCCAACAATGTAAAAACCTCGGCAGAGAAAATCCCTTGATAACCAAGATTATGAATCGTAAAAACTGATTTTGTTGATGGAAACTGCTGAGCGTGAACTGTTCTTTTAAGCAATAAAGGAATTAAACTTGATTGCCAGTCATGACAGTGAACTATATCTGGTTTTATTTGTAAACTATGAAGCGCAACTAATACCGATTTGGAAAAAAGAATAAAGCGCTGTGCATTATCTGGATAATCTCCTTTTTCATCGCCATAAAGGAATGGCCGGTCAAAAAAATCGTCACAGCCGATAAAAATAAATTTGAGTTGATTGTTTGCCTCTTTATCGGCATCAGATTTAGTATAAAGATGTATCTGTTTATTTTCATTACCAAGATTAACCGACAGAACCTGTCCAATTTTTTGCATCTCATAATTTCTAACCATCTGATAATATGGCGAAAAGACAATTATCTGAAGATTGTTTTGAATTTGACAAAGAACCTTAGGTAAAGCACCAATGACATCAGCCAAACCGCCGGTCTTAGAAAATGGCGCCACTTCTGAAGCAACAAAAGATATAATCATCTTCTATTTCCATAAATATCACTTAAACATAGTAATTATTTATACAGCCTCAAAAGATACCTCAACTTTTTCGGTATCAAAAGATAACTCATCTTTTAACTTTTTATCTGTGTCAGATTATTGTTTAAACTTAACACCTTGATACAAATAAATTATATTATGTTGTCATATAAGATTTTCTCATCTTTTTCCGTATTAAGATATTGTCATATTTTAACTTTTTATTTGTTTTACAACACTGTTTAAATCTAACACTCTGATACAAATAAATTAGACATAGCGGTCCTTATAAGATATCTTAATGTATCAAAAGACAATTTATATTTAACTTTTTATCCGTATCAGGCACTGCTTAAACTTAACAATTAGTTTTAGATTCACATTCTTTTAAGTATCGCGCGGCATCTTCGGGTGGTGTCGTATTAATGTAAAATCCACTGCCAACTTCAAACCCAGCAATTTTAGTAAGTTTGGGAATAAATTCAATGTGAAAATGATAATGTTCCAGGCAAGGCGAATCCAATGGTGCGGTATGGATAAAGAAATTATAGTCAGGTGAAGATAAAACTTTATTAATTCTCGTTACCAGGTCTTTGAGAACGATGCTCAAGTCATAGACTTCATTATCATTTAAATCAAAGAATGATGTAAAATGGCGTTTGGAAATAATCCAGGTTTCAAAGGGAAATCGCGCCGCAAAAGGTTCAAATGAGATAAAATCATTAGTTTCTCTCACAACCCGTTTGTCATCTTCTAATTCTTGTTTAATAATATCACAAAAAATACACCGTTCCTTAAAATCAAAATATTGACGTGCACCATCGATTTCTTCTTTGACATGTTTCGGAATAATCGGCATCGCGATTAATTGAGAATGAGGATGGCTCAAAGAAGCCCCGGCTGAGGCACCGTGATTTTTGAAAATCATAATATAACGAAATCGTTTATCATTGGCTAAATCGATTACTCGGGCTTTATATGCAAAGATAAAATCAGCAATTGCCTTATCATCAAAATTATCCAAACTCAATGAATGTTCTGGAGTTTCAATGATTACTTCATGAGCACCAACTCCTGCCATTCGGTCATAGATTCCTTCGCCTTGTCGTTTTAACGGGTTCTGGATAATAAGTGCGGGAAATTTATTAGGAATCACTCTAACTCTCCAGCCAGGGGCATTGGCTGAGGTTCCACTTTCTCGTATGGCAAATATTTCTGGTGGCGTCTTATCTTCATTTCCCGGACAGAAAGGACATATGCTATTTTCTTTGATCGGCTCGCGATTAGGCTGATAATCCGAAGGCCGAGCAGCACGTTCTGAAGCAATTATAATCCATCGACCAACTACCGGGTCTTTTCTTAATTCGGGCATAAGATATTATGAAACCTCTGAATAAATCTTTTTAAGCATGAAAGCACAAACTCCTCTACTAATGGGTAATAAATTCCTAATAGTAAAATGTGCTTTCGCTTCTTTGTGATTTTTTAGTATTCTCTTAAATTTCATCAAAAGAAAGATTTTATGCTATTTTTCTTCTTTTTCTATAGGTTCTTCAACTAAAAACCTTTCGATTGTATAATTTTTTCGCAATTCGGCGATAAAATTTCTATATGTAAAGTCTTCTTTCTGTTGCCGAAGTTTTCGTTCGATTTTTTGTTTAACTTCCTCGAATGGTCGAGTGTAAGCCGACTTAACTTCTTCAACCTTGATTATTGTATAAGTTGTGTCATTAATTTTTATTGGTTGACTGATGCGTCCTGGTGATAGTTTGAAGGCGACATTCTCAATTTCTTTCGGCTTGGTGCCTTGGGAGAAAAATCCCATATCGCCACCATTCCATTTTGTCGGTGCAATAGAGAAATTGCGGGCAATAGAATCAAAACTTGCTTTATTATCAATGATGAGTTTTCTCAGTCTGATTGCTGTAGTTTCATCTTTAACCGTTATCTCTCGGGCGCGAACTTGTTTGGGAACCTGATAATCTTTAATCGTCTTTTTGTAATCATCTTTTAGTTCTTGGTCTGTGACGATAATTTTATCGGTAACTTCTTGTTTACGCACATCTCTTATCAGCATACTTCGCTTAGTCTCCTCCACTGGCGCAAAGACATTATTGCGCAACCAAAACTTCTGTTTTTCAAAATAGGTCAAAAGCGCTCTTTCTAATATTAATTGGTCTAACATTCGTCTTTTGCCTTCAGGAGTTTCAAAATCAGACCGATAAAACGGCGGAATTTTGGCAATCTGTTCATCGATATCCTGTTTTAAGATTGGTTTATCGTCAATTAAGGCAAAAGTATCGCGGTTGTCTTTAATTGCTTGTTCATCAATTATAATCTGATGGTTTTTTTTAAGATTTTCGGTAAAATTCCGATAGGTTTCATCAAGTTTTTGACTTCTTAATCGTCCTTCAATCTCTGCGGACACTTCTTTATAAGTTCTAATTTTTTGCGGTTTTTTATCCTCAATCTTTAGTATTACATAGCCAGCTTTAGTTTCAGAATAGATTGGTTGGCTTATCTCACCAATTTTTGCCTTAAAGGCAAAATCATCAATTTCTTTGGGATATGTGTTGCGCCGGAAATATCCCAAATCTCCACCATTACTCTTGGTTGGCGATAATGAGATTTCTTGAGCCACAGAGTCAAAAGGCAATTTCTGTGTGGTAAGCATCATGTAAATAGAATCGGCTTGGCTTTTGGTCTGAACTAATATTTCCCGCGCTCGAACTTGTTCTGGAGTAATAAATTCAGACCGATGTTTTTTATAAAATGCTTTTTTGTCACTTTCTTTAATTACAATTTTATTAACAATCTCATTCTGATACCATAACTGAAAGATTGCTCCATTTCGAAAATCTGACATCCGTTTCACGAAATCTTGTGCCTGGTCTAATCCATTATTAAGCGCTTTAAGATACAACAGATGCTCATCAATCATCTCGTTAAGCAATTGTTCTTTATCTTCAAATTTTTCATAACGACCGGGATTTCGGCTAACCCGTTCATCAAATTCCACTCGAGTAATCGGATAGCCATCGATTTTGGCAACTATTTCTTGATAATTTTTCTTAAAACACCGCTCAATGGCATCTAAGGCGTCCTGGGCATAAGTTGATTTTCGGTATTTAATGGCAACTTGTTCATACATCTGCGCTGATTCTAAATAGCGATTTTGCTTTTCGTAAACCAAACCCAGCCGATAATAAATATCACCCAACCCTTTGTGTTTTGGAAACTTCTCAATGATTGATAAGTAAATACTTTCGGCTTTGGTTAGTTGGTTAAGTTTATCAAAATAAAGGTCACCTAATTCTAAAGCATACTGATACTGAAGTTGCTGATTTGAAGTATTAGCGTAATAGGTTAATAGATTTCGTTCAGCAGTATAAAAGTCGCCTTTACCGTATAAGATATAGATTTCGTCAAGTTTAGTTGTTTGTTTTGCGCTAAAACTATATGTAACAAAAGATAATATAAGCATAATTGCTATTAAGAGATGCTTCATACTATGACTCCTTTCTAACTCATACTTAAGAGTCTTAATGAATTAGAATAATCATCTTTTAAAAAGTTGATACTTATGTTTAATATGCTTATCTTTAATTTACCAGAATTCCTACAAAAATTGACAATATCTCTATTAATACTGCTTGTTAGTTCAGAGTGACTACAAAGTAGTATTATCAAGGTGTTCATCTTAAAAGTAATGCGCTTATTTGCATTACCGCACCGGATAAGATTGGTATAACAACATTATCATTGACTTCGACGGGCAATGCTTCGACTAAGGTTGCAGTAAAAGCACCGATAATTCCGACCGGTAGCGATAAATTCTTATAAGGTAATCGTGATAAGATATAAGCAATCAAAAGACAACTTACCAAACAAGCCAAAGTGCCGGCCACGGTCTTTCGAAATAATCGCGTTTTACCAAATCTAAGACCGAATAATGCTGCAACGGTATCACCGATAACTAAAAATGAGATTGCCGCCATATAGACACCGGGATCAGGAAATATTAATATCGCAACCAAAGAGGCTAACAACAAATAACTACCACCGGTTAAAGAATGTAATTCGCTTCTCCGTAGCAGTTGGCCAAACAAAAGGAGAAACATCTTTTTGATTGAGCCGATATGTAAACGGATATAATCAATCATAATAAAAATTAAGGTTACCAATGCTAATGTTATGATACTTATTTTGCGGGGCAAGAAATAGTAGAGAATAGGTATTAAGAGGGCAATAAGATGAACCAGTTTTCGTGAAATCTCGCTCTTTAGAATCTAATACCTCCACTGAATTTTTGACTTGCGCCCAAATCTTCTTGATAATATTCTTTAACATAAGCGTAATCAACAAAAATCTTCTTATAATTCAGGCCTAAACCGACTGTGAAGTTTTGGTGATAAAATCCCAGGCGAAATGCCAAAGTATTTTTATAGACATATTCCGCACCCAGATTAGTATTAAAATTGAGTTTATCCATATCGCCTTCTAATTCCGAACTCAGTAATATGTTGGAATTATTTAAGTTAAAAGTCTTACTGAAACCAAATGCTAAATGAGGAACGATTATTTCGCGAGTCTTATTATTCCAGAATATCAGTGAATGCGTTATATCTGTGATGCGTAATCCTAATTGCCATTCTTGCGGTAAAAGTCTCGTCGCCCCGAAGTCTAATCCAATTCCCCAACCTGTCCCAATTCCTAAGTTGCGATAAAAGAACTTAAAATTCGTTCCCAGATGAAAGTTATTAATTATCATCCGAGCATAATTAAGATAGAATGTCCAATCTGCAGCATTAATTGTCCGGTCAATCTCTGGTCGATTGTATTCACTGGGTGGTTGATTAGCATCTGGTAACTTCGTGATTTTAATGTCAGGGATTCGGTTAAACAAAACTGCTCCACCAAATGCTTGATTACGAGACTGAGAAGCAATAAATGAGAGAAAATTATGTTGGATAATTCCGCTGAAAATCTTTGAATGGAGAAAAAGAATTTGTCGCGAATCTAACAAAACGCCGCAGGATGGATTGTAATAAATTGCCGAAGCATCGTTAACACACGCCACATAAGCACCGCCTAACCCTAAAGCCCGGGCTGAAGCACCAAATGACTGAAAATCACCAGCATAATGAGTTGCCAAACTACAATTACCAAGTAGCACAAAAAGTACTAAACCAATCCATGACCAGTAAAAAGAGTTTTGTTTTAATTTTTGCACAGTATAATCAAAATATCTCAATGGCATATTCTATTTCAAAACTTATAAAGATAACACATTAAGCACTCTTCTTAACTTTGGTTTTTAGTTGTTTCACAAAATTTCTTCTTGCCAAACCATAAGTTGGATAGATGTTTATCCTAATATCATATTCGCCCGGTCTTACTTCTTGATTATTATTATTTCTACCATCCCAAACAATCAACACTTCACCAGGTTGGCTAAAATATTCTGGAATTAGAGTCCTCACTAAGTTATCTGCATTATCATAAATATCGATTTTAAGTTGTGCTAATTCGGTCAAAAATAAAGCAATGGTCGTTCCTTTATGAAGTTCAGTCATAACTTGAGGATAACAACCAAGCACCGAGCCATCAACGCCAAGCCAGTAATAGTACCCACCATCCGCATCAGTAATAAAAACTTGGCCAAACCGTTTCCAAATAAAGATACCTCGGGGTGAAATAAATTTTAACGGTCCAGAACCAGTTTGTCCAATAGAAGTAATATAATTCAACGACCGGTCGAATTTGTGAATCTGATTGTTCAACATATCTGTAACATAAATATTAGCATTATAATCAAGCGCACAACTATTAAATTCCGCATTCGATAATCCTATCATATAAGCATTCGTACTGGCTATTAATTGTCCATTTCGGTTAAACTTCTGAATTCTTTTGTTTTCGTTATCAACAACAATTACAAAGTCCTCTTTATAATAATTGTAAATTTCGTTTTTGTCAATAATTGATATTGCGGTTGGATGGTTTAAGTTACTAATCCATCTGTTAATTACTTCGCCCTTTTTATTAAAGATAACGATTTGTGAGTTTTCTGTATCCGTAACATATAGATTACCGTCAACATCTAAAGCAACTCCTCTTGGTGCACTGATTGACTCCGCAAAGATACACTCAAAATGTAAAGCGCCTTTAACATATCTTAATTTCACAATCCGGTCGTTACCAGTATCCGCTATATAAACTTCACCTTGGGAATTACAAACAATACCGGTAGGTGAATTAAACTCACCTTTTCCCTTACCAAATCCACCATAAACTTTGATTTTGCTCAATTTTACATTATAGATAATTTGCGCAGTGCCAGAATTGACTGCGAAAAGGGTTAAGATTCGGTCATCACTGGATGTTTGCGGGTCATTCTCTTCATCCATTTTGGCGCCTGTAATCCCTTGCGGGTCAGAAAGTTTAAATTCACCACCCAAATAGAATTCCATATGAAATTTTGTTATCCGATTAAAACCCATCGTGTGCTCAAAAGGCGGAACCAAAAATGTTGTGCCTTGACTCGTAGTAAGCAGAAGTATCAATACCATTAGTCGCATATAATAAAATTAGTACTACTAAATCGTCCTAAAAGAATAATTTCCAATAAAATAACTTCTGCCATCAGCGTGAATAAAATTCTTCCAATACTGTTCCCGCAAGCAAATTAAATAAAAGAAAATCTTTGTCATTGCGCTCTATTGCATAATTAACTTTTTGCAATATTAAACGCCTTAATCGTAGCATCTTTAACCTTTTGCAAATCAATTTCCTTTAGTCCCCTTTTAACCCATCTCTTAATAATTTCATTCAACTCATTTTCTAAAAGTTCGTCATTTTTATTATATTTATTTAAGGCAAGACATATCTCTTGGGCAAAATCTTCATAGAGCATAATCCAGGTAATGTCAGGTGCAATTTCATTTAATTGTTTTCGCACATCATTTAAGATTGGTTCAATTGCAACCTGTGTTTCGGTAAATCCAATTGCCATCTGTTCTCGTTTTCCTTTGCTTAAAGGTTTTGTCATAATACGTTTGCGTTCGGCATTGAGAATTTTCTGGACAGTTCGTTTGATATTTAATAGTATCGAAGGCTTTAACTCTGCCCTTAACAATTTTTCCTCTAAAGAAGAAAAGAACTCATCGGCAAATAGCATATAATAGGGAATCAATTCCTTTTCGACTTTGCTTTTTTCCAATAGTTCTAAGATTTTATCATCAATCGTCTTTTTTAATCGAATTAAGTCGACATATTTGTATTTATGATAAGGAAAGTGCTTTAATGCGGGAGTATATTTTGTAATATCATAGGATAATTTTAGTTTAAGTTCTGACCCGGATAAAGGCTTTTCCATTCTCATTCCAGAGTCGATTGCTGACAAATCCGAAAAAAATTCTGACCAGGATACACCGCAAACTTTAAGATAACGGAGGACTGTGCCAATAGTGGGATTTCTAATTTCACCCCGTTCCAATGACGATATATATTTCTTTCCGGATTTTGGCGATAAACCTAAACGAACCGCTACTTGCTGTTGCGAGAGATGAGCCCGCAATCGCATCTTCTTTAAGAGTTCTGCCATCTCTTTAGTAAAAATAAAAATCTCTTCGGGCATATTTTTATCTTCCAATTTATTTGTAGAATAATAATGCTTGATTTTTATCTAAAAGTCAAGATTGTCTATGGAAGAAAAAAGAATTTACCCAAAATTCTTGAGGCTACCTTTATTACAGACTGTTCTGCTAACTTGATTTCAATAGACAAATATTCGGCAGTCAAAACTTTTCATTTTTCAAATGTCCATCCATTTTCAATCCTTGTAAGAATTTAAACTGTCTTCTCGAACAGAAGCACCAACACTCACCATCTTTCTTTTTAGTGCCTTTCGTCTCTCAAGACAAATTTCAAGGGGCACACTTGACCTAATCGATAATTTAATCGGTAGTCCAATTAACCATCCCCTCGGCAAGCCCGTCAACATCTTATCGATAAATCCCTATCTTAATTCCTGTGCATCCCCTGGATAATCTAATTTATTGTCTTTTAGATAATTACCGTAATTATCCGATAAATTGTCAACCCAACTGTCTATTAGATTCCGTAACAAACAACTTACCTCTCTCAGCCTCTCCAGTTGGATGATATAACTAATATAATAAACAACCTACCTTTCTCAACTTCTCCAGTTGGATGATATAACGACTATAAAAATGGAGAAATAATCAAATTTTTTGTA